>JANPGL010000353.1:0-8744 GCA_031423915.1 Actinomycetes bacterium
GTCACGCGGCCCGGCGAACACCTTGATGCCGTCGGTGATCGTCTTCACCGCCGGGGCGGCGAGGTCGGCGTCGTAGTTCGGCATCGAGCGCGGGCCCACGTTCACCGGCGGCACCGGCAGGTTGGCGCCGATCACCTTCGACCGCGTGCGGCCCGCAGGATCACGGGACACCTCGGTGATCGAGTACGTCTGGCGCACGTTCAGGTCGGGGTCGTCGAGCGACGTGACCTGACCGGTGTTGTACAGGAACGTGTCGCCGTTCGCCGTCGTCGTGGTGAAGCGGAACTCGTACTCCTTGTCGGCCACGGCGTCGCCGTCGGTGTCCACGTTGAGCTGGTACAGCACGTCGTCGGCGAAGCGGTAGAAGTTCGGCCCGCCCGCCGGGTTCTCGAACGGGTTGACGTTGGCGATCAGCGTCAACATGTCCTTGTTCTCGGGGCTCACGAACGCGTACACGTCGGTGAGGTCGGCGGCCGGATCTTCGGAGATCAGCGGTGCCTCCCGGTGGCTCGAGGCGTTCGCCGGGCCGAGAAGGCCGACGACGAGTGCCCCGGTCAGCCCGATCGCCGGGAGCACCCGGCGGGCGAGCTTGCCCTTGGTCTTCATGAGTGATTTCCTCTCGTTGGGCCGACGGGTCGGCCTGTCTGGTGATTGGTGCTGGACACACCGCCGGGAGGGCCGACTCGTCGCTCGCCCGCGCTGCGAGAGCCGGCCGTCCCGGCGCTGCGTCCACCACCGGTCAGCGCGGTGCCTGTACGCCCACCACTTCCCAGGCGTCGCCGTAGGGGGCCACGAGCACGACGAGTCGCACGGACCCGTCGACGGGCACGGCCCGCACGAAGCGCGAGGCGTCGGGGCCGAAGGCGTGCACGGCGACCTGTGGGTCGGGGGCTGCGGCCAGCGGCCCGGGCGCGCCGGCCCGGAGGTCGTCCGCCGGGAGCCGCTCGACCAGCGTCGGCTGACCGAGCAGGTTGCCGGCGTACTGACCGGTCGTCTCCCCGCGCCGACGGCCGGCGAGCCAGGCGTCCACCACCGACGTCGCGCTCTCCTGCGGGGGGAGCTGCGCGTCGACGCGCGTCGCCGTGGGCGACACGAGCCAGCCTGCGTCGACCGCCACCGGCCGCCACTCGATGCGGGCGCGGCCCGGCACGAAGCGGGCCTCGTCGAGACGGGCGTCGAGGACCGCCGTGGTGACGACCGTGGTGCCGTCCATGGTGACGTCGGCCAGGGAGAGGAGGGGGAGGCGGTCGTCCGCCTCGTCGACCCAGGCCGCAAACGAGCCGACGCGCGTGCGGTCCTCGTCGCCGAGGAGGGCGTAGCTCGCTGCCCAGTCGCCCGCCGCCTCGGCGCTGGCGTAGCGCTGCACGGCCTCGGCGGCGCTGGGCGCGGGGGCGGGAGCAGGGTCGACCGTCGCGAGCGACGTGAACGGCGTGTTCGGCCCGACGGCCGCAGGCACCGCCGGCACCTGGTGGGCCGGACCGGCGGCCCCGGACGACGAGCACGCGGCGAGCGCCACGGCGGCGAGCGCGGCCGCGAGCGCGATGGTCGGTCGGTGGCGTCGGGGGAGGCGAGCGGTCGTCATGACCCCCTTCCGCATCCCAGCCCCCGGCCGGATCACCCGATCGTGACAACTTCCTGAGACCCGGCGCCTCGCTGGTGGGCGCTGGTCACCCCACCGGGCCGTCGTCGGTCGAGGCGTCGGTCATGGCCTCGGCCAGCTTGGCCAGCGCCAGGCGGATGCGGCTCTTGGCGGTGCCCTCGGGGATGCCGAGCGTGACCGCCACCTCCTTGAACGTCTGTCCCTCGAAGTAGGCCAGCGTGAGGCATCGGCGCTGGTCGTCGGGGAGCGTGGCGAGCGCCTCGGTCAGTTGCTCCGACGACAGCGTCCGCAACACGTCCTCGTCGACGGCGACCTCCGTCGGCGCGGCCCGTCGGTGATCGCGGTCCTCCCGCCGGCGGCGGGCCTCCTCGCTGCGGATCCGGTCCACGCAGCGACGGTGCGTCAGGACGCCGAGCCAGGTGCGCAGCGACGCCCGTGCCGGGTCGTAGGTGTCGGCCCGCTGCCAGACCCGGACGAACACCTCCTGGGTCACGTCCTCGGCCAGGGCCCGATCGCGGCACACGCGCAGCGCCAGCGTGAACACGTAAGGGGCCTGTCGTTCGTAGAGCGCGGCGAGTGCGATGTCGTCGCCCGCCACGATGCGTTCCACGAGCATTCGTTCACCGGCAGCGTCCCCGGCCTGGCCCACGACGCGGATGGTAGCGGCTTCATGCGGTCGGGCGCGCGGCCGGCCGTACGCATCGCCGGACCCGAAGGTTCACGTCGGCCGTCTCCGCTCGGGTACGTTCCGGACCATGAAGGTGGACTTCAGTGTCATGGACTTCCTGCGGCGGGCCGAGAAGGTCTACGGCGACCGCATCGGCATCGTCGACGAGCCCGACCAGGTGGCGCCCAGCTGGGGGTCGATGACGTGGAAGCAGGTGGCCGCCAAAGCCGCCGCCCAGGCCGCCGCGCTCGACCGCATGGGCATCGCCCAGGGCGAGCGCATCGCCATGGTCAGCCACAACGCGGCGCGCCTGCTCACGTCGTTCTACGGCATCTCGGGCTACGGCCGCATCCTCGTCCCGGTCAACTTCCGTCTCGTCGCCGAAGAGGTGCAGTACATCGTCGAGCACTCGGGTGCCAAGGTGCTGTTCGTCGACCCCGAGCTCGACGAGGCCATGGCTCCGGTGAAGGGCGTCCGCAAGGTGCTCATCGGTGCCGACAGCGACGAGGAGTTCTACCTCGACGGCGTCGAGCCGCAGCCGTGGACGCCCGACGAGGACGCCACCGGCACCATCAACTACACGAGCGGGACCACGGCGCGTCCGAAGGGCGTGCAGCTGACGCACCGCAACCTGTGGGTGAACGCCACCACCTTCGGTTGGCACCTGGGCGTGTCCGACCGCGACGTCTACCTTCACACGCTCCCGCAGTTCCACTGCAACGGCTGGGGGATGGTCTACGGGGTCACCGGCATGGGCGGCGAGCACATCGTGCTGCGCAAGGTCGACGGCGCCGAGATCCTGCGCCGCGTCGACCGGCACGGCGTCACGCTGCTGTGCAGCGCGCCGGCCGTCGTCAACATGGTCCTCGACGCCGCCCAGACATGGTCGGGCGAGACCCCCGGGCGGGGCCGGGTCCGCATCGTGGTGGCCGGCGCCCCGCCGCCCACCCGCACCATCGAGCGGGTCGAGACCGAGCTCGGTTGGGAGTTCGTGCAGATCTACGGCCTCACCGAGACGTCGCCGCTCATCACCATCAACCGGGCGCGTGCCGAGTTCGACACGCTGGCGCCCGCCGACCGGGCCCAGAAGCTGAGCCGCGCCGGTGCGCCGGCCATCGGCGTCGACATCCGCATCTCGGCGCAAGGCGAGGTGCTGGCCCGCTCGAACGTGGTCATGGGCGGCTACTGGACCCAACCCGATGCCACGTCCGATGCCATCCACGCCGACGGCTCGAGCGGCCCCGACTACTTCCACACCGGCGACGGCGGCTTCATCGACGACGACAACTACGTCACCATCTCGGACCGCAAGAAGGACGTCATCATCTCGGGCGGCGAGAACGTGTCGTCGATCGAGGTCGAGGACGCGGTGTTCAGCCACCCCGACGTGAACGAGGTCGCCGTCATCGGCGTCCCCGACGAGAAGTGGGGCGAGCTCGTCATGGCCCTCGTCGTGAAGTCCGAGGGTTCGGCCCTCACCGAGGACGAGCTGATCGCCTACACCAAGACGAAGCTGGCCGGGTACAAGTGCCCGAAGAAGATCGAGTTCCGCGAGGCGCTGGCCCGCACCGCCACCGGCAAGCTCCAGAAGTTCAAGCTGCGCGAGCCCTACTGGGCCGGCAAGAACCGGATGGTGAACTGACGTGGCGGACTACGCCGACTACGAGGCGCTGAGCGTCCGGGTGCTCGGGGGCATCGCCACGGTCACCATCGACAACGGGCCGATCAACCTCTTCGACCGCGTGCTCTACCCCGAGATGGCCCGTCTGGCCGGCGAGCTGGCCGCCGACGACGACGTGCGCGTCGTGGTGCTGTGCAGCGCCAACCCGGGCTGGTTCATCGCCCACTTCGACGTCGAGCTGATCTTGCGCTTCCCCGCCCGACCCGCGCCGACGACGCTCAGCGACTTCCACCTCATGTGCGAGCGGTTTCGCACCATGCCGAAGGCGACGATCGCCGTCATCGAAGGGCGCGTCGGCGGCGGCGGCAGCGAGCTGGCCCTGTCGTGCGACATGCGCTTCGCGTCGCTCGGCCGGGCGGTGTTCAACCAGCCCGAGGTGGCGCTCGGCATCATCCCGGGCGGCTCGGGCACGGTGCGCCTGCCGCGGCTCGTGGGCCGGGCCCGGGCGCTCGAGGCCATCCTCGGCAGCGACGACATCGGCGCCGCCACCGCCGAGTCGTGGGGCTGGGTCAACCGCGCGCTGCCACCGGCCGAGCTGTGGCCGTTCGTGCGCCGGTTGACGACGCGCATCGCCGGCTTCCCGCCCCACGCCGTGGCCGAGGCCAAGGCCAGCGTGCTGCGCAGCGAAGGCGACGTGCACCGTCACCTTCTCGACGAGGGCGCGGCGTTCGCCCGCGCCGTGTCGGAGCCGGCGGCACGCGACGCCATGGAGGCGTTCCTGGCCGGCGGCGGGCAGACGGCGGAGGGCGAAGCGCGGCTCGGCGATCTGTGCGGCGAGCTGGGCTCGGCCGACTGAGCCGACCCGAGCCGCTTCACCCCCGCGCCGTCAGGCGGCGAGGTCGAGCGTCCAGTACGGCGTGCCGTTGGCGTCGTAGGCCACGGCGACGCCGGCGGATGTGTACGTGGCGTTCACCATGTTCTTGTGGTGGCCGGGCGAGTTCAGCCAGCTGTTGAACACCGAATCGGCCGAGCCCTGACCCTTGGCCACGTTCTCGGCGAGCGCGTGCCAGGCGAACCCGGCGGCGCTGACGCGGCTGCCGAGGGTGGACCCGTCACTGCCGTCGTGCGTCATGACGCCGTGCGCGGCCTGGTCCTTCGAGTGGCGAGCGGCGGCGGCGTTCAGCGCGGCGCTGGCGGTGAGCGGGCCGGCGCCCTCGGCCTGGCGCTGGGCGTTGATGAGGGCGATGACGCGCCCGGCGACGCTCGTGTCGACCCTCACCGGGGCGGGGGCCGCCGTCTCCTCCGGCGCGGGTGGCGCCGGCGGCTCGGGTGTCGGCTCGGGGGCGGGGGCGGGGGCGGGCGCGGGGGCCGGAGTGGTGGCGGTCTTCTTCTTGGCGGGCCGCGTGGTGGCCGGCGTCTCGGGCTCGGGATCCGGCTCCGGTGCGGCCTCCTCGGGGGCCGGCTCGGCGGCCTCGGCCGGGGCGGGGGCCGGCGTCTCGGGCGTGGCGGCCACGGTGGTAGGCGCGGCGGTCGTCGCCGGCGCCGCGGTGGTGGGCGCCAGCGTCGTCGTGGGGTCGGCGGCGTGGGCATCGCGCTCGGGGGCGACCATGAGCGAGGGTCGGACGTCGGGATCGGCCCGGTCGATGCTGCAGCCGGTCACGCGGCTAAGCCCGGGGGTGGGGCACTGCGAGACGACCCGGGCGGACTGGGGCTCGGCGTCGGTGAGGACCCGCGTTCCGCACGTGGTCAGCACGAGTGCACCGACGGCCACCAGGCCGAGACCCCGCCACCGCCGCAGCACGCTGTTCGTGTGCTTCGCCATCGTCGTCGCCTCCTCCTGCCCGCCGCCGGAGACCGACGCTACGAGCCGTGAAGTGTTGATCGACGGCGAGCGGTCGACTCTTTACCTTCCGGTTACGGAGACAGACAAATGTCACGCTGGCTGGCGGAAAGGAGCTTCGGGTGATGGCCTACCCAGTGGGCTCCCGACCCGACCGACCGCCGGCGACGGTTCAGCGGCGCAAGGTGATGGGTGCGGCCTTGGCGACCTCGTCGAAGAAGTCGTTGCCCTTGTCGTCGACGATGACGAACGCCGGGAAGTCCTCGACCTCGATGCGCCACACGGCTTCCATGCCGAGCTCGGGGTACTCGAGCACCTCGACCTTGCGGATGCAGTCCTGGGCCAGGCGGGCGGCCGGGCCGCCGACCGAGCCGAGGTAGAAGCCGCCGTGCTTGGCGCAGGCGTCGGTCACCTGCTTGGAGCGGTTGCCCTTGGCCAGCATGACGAGGCTGCCGCCGGCGGCCTGGAACTCGTCGACGTAGCTGTCCATGCGCCCGGCCGTCGTGGGCCCGAAGGAGCCCGACGCGTAGCCCTCGGGGGTCTTGGCCGGGCCGGCGTAGTAGACGGCCATGTCCTTGAGGTAGTCGGGCATGCCGCCCCCGGCGTCGAGCCGTTCCTTGATCTTGGCGTGGGCGATGTCGCGCGCAACCACCAGCGGCCCGGTCAGCATCACGCGGGTCTTGGTGGGCAGCTTCGACAGATCGGCGCGGATCTCGGCCATGGGCCGGTTGAGGTCGATGCGCACGGCGTCGCCGCCGAGCTCCGAGAAGTCGACCTCGGGCAGGTACTGGGCCGGGTCGGTCTCGAGCGCCTCCAGGAAGACGCCCTCGGCCGTGATCTTGCCGAGCGCCTGCCGGTCGGCCGAGCACGACACGGCGATGCCGACGGGGCAGCTGGCTCCGTGGCGGGGCAGGCGGATCACGCGCACGTCGTGGCAGAAGTACTTGCCGCCGAACTGGGCGCCGATGCCGAGCTGGCGGGTCAGCTCGAGGACCTTGCCCTCCATCTCGACGTCGCGGAAGCCCTGGCCGAGCATGTTGCCTTCGCGGGGGAGGTCGTCGAGGTAGCGGGCGCTGGCCAGCTTGGCGGTCTTCAGCGTGTGCTCGGCCGACGTGCCGCCGATGACGAGGGCCAGGTGGTACGGCGGGCAGGCGGCGGTGCCGAGCTTGGGCAGCTCGCGGGCGAGGAAGGCCATCAGGCTCTTCTCGTTCAGCAGCGCCTTGGTCTCCTGGTACAGGTAGCTCTTGTTGGCCGAGCCGCCGCCTTTGGCCATGAACAGGAAGTGGTACTCGTCGCCGTCGACGGCGGCGATCTCGATCTCGGCCGGCAGGTTGGTGCCCGTGTTGCGCTCGTCGTACATCGTGATCGGGGCCATCTGCGAGTACCGCAGGTTGTCCTTCAGGTAGGCGTCGTAGATGCCACGGGCGACCGCGGCCTCGTCGCCGCCGCCGGTGAACACGAACTGGCCACGGCGACCCTTGGCCAGCGCCGTGCCGGTGTCCTGGCACATGGGCAGGATGCCGCCGGCCGAGATGCAGGCGTTCTTCAGCAGGTCGAGCGCCACGAACCGGTCGTTGCCCGACGCCTCGGGGTCGTCGAAGATCGACGACAGCTGCCGGAGGTGCCCGGGTCGCAGGTAGTGGGCGATGTCGAACATCGCCGTCTGGGTCAGCAGGCGGATGGCCTCGTGCTCGACGCGCAGGAAGCGCCCGGCGGGGGTGTCGAACGTCGACACGCCCTCGGCGGTGAGGAGGCGGTACGGGGTGGAGTCGTGGTGCCCGGCAGCGAGCAGCTCGGCGTAGGCGAAGTCGGCCATGCCCGCAGCGTAGAGCCGCGGATGCCGATCGCCCCAGGGCGGCCGGACCGATCGGGCTCAGCCGAGCCGGCTCGGGGGCTGGCGCCCCCGGACCCCATGTGCGCCCGGGTCGCTGGCGCTCCCACGGTCGCCGGCTTCGCTGCGCTCAGCCGAGGGCGGGGCTGCCCGGGAACGGCGCAGGCTCGCCGGCCAGGCGCGGGGTGGGCCGCGACCACGAGGTGGTCTCGGCGATCACCTCGGACACCTTCGCCCAGGTGTGCGGGTCCCAGCCTTCGGCCGATGCGCCCACGGTGCCGTCCTCCAGCAGGAACACGTACGCCGGCAGATGCTCGAGGCCGAGCGCCTTCACGACCGCGCGGTCGGGATCGAGGAACACCAGGAACTCCTCGGCGAGCGGCCCCAGGAAGGCGCGCGCGTCCGCCTCGGGGGCGGTGACGAGGAAGTTCACCCGCGCCGACGCGCCGCTGAAGCTGCGCAGGAGGCGGGCCGCCACCGGCAGCACCCACGCGCTCTCCACCGTGTAGGGGTCGATGACCACCGAGGCGAGGTGGAACATCGTCAACCACTCCTCGAGGGGTCGTGCGAGACCCGTGAGCGGCTGGAGGCTGAGTTCGGCAGGGGGAGTGCTCACCACGGACAGCGAATCTATCGACCTGGAACTACGGTGTCCGAAATGCACCCGATCGAACGGCTCCGCTACGTGGCCCGGGCGTCGGGTGTGGACCAGGCGCTGCTGGTCCGCGAGACGGCCGGAGCGCTCGCCGGGCTCGACATGGAGCCGGCCGGACTGGTCACCGCGTGCCGCCGGATCGTCGACCGTCACCCCACGTCGGGTGCGCTGTGGTGGCTCTGCGCCCGGCTCCTCACGGCGGCCGAGCCGCGGGGCGAGGCCCGGCGCGCCGTGCACGAGATGGCCGACGACCGCACAGCGGCCGCCCTGGTCGCCGAGCTGCCCGAGGACTCGCTGGTGTGCGTCGTGGGCTGGCCCGACGTGGTGGGCGAGGCGCTGGTCCGTCGCGGCGACGTGCAGGTGCTCGTCGTCGACTCGCTCGGCGAGGGCTCCGGGCTCGCCCGCCGCCTGCGTGGGGCCGCGTTGGAGGCGACCGTGATCCCACCATCGGGTCTCGGCGGGGCGGCCGCCGCCGCCGATCTGGTCGTGCTCGAGGCCACCGCCGTCGGGCCCGACGGGTTCGTGGCCGT
>JANPGL010000354.1:0-5003 GCA_031423915.1 Actinomycetes bacterium
CATCCCACGACCAGTCGGCATGGTCGTCAACCGCCCCGCCGGTGGCGCCCCCATGCGCGTGTCGGCCCGACCATCTTGACACCTCCACAGCGTCACCTGACTCCAGGACCACCGCCCCCTCGCCGCCAGTCGGCGCGATGCGAGCGCCGTTTCTGCGCTGCATCTTCGTCAGGGTCCGCCGGTTCCCGGGCGGGTCTGCTGTTGATGCTGCCCGGCGAAGTGGTGCGGTCGGTCGGTGGGGTGCCACCGCCGCGCTGGCGAGCGCGGGATCAGAACTGCGGCGTGGCGGGCGCGTCGGTTCGCGCCGGATCGAGCGCCGGGTCGTGGCCTGCGAGCGTGCCGTCGAACCACGGGTTGCGCTTCCAGTCGGGCACCGGTGTGTCACCGTCGGCGTGGGGAACGAACGGCGACGCGGCGACCTTGCGGTACTCGTGCACGTAGCGGCGGCAGTTCGCGAACATGGCGCGTACCGTCACGCTCACCACGCCGAGCGCGCCCGGGTACGAAGCAACGAGCGGGCCGTCGAACACGGCGTGTGCGTCGCCGTTGACGCGGAGCCGGTTCCCGGTCTCGAAGTCGATGAACAGGAGCCCGACCCGAGGCTGCACCATGAGATTGCCCAGCGTGAGGAACATCCCGTTGCCGTCGTACACCGGAAAGGCGAGGGTGTGATCGTCGATGACCCGCACGAATCCCGGATCACCGCCTTTGTAGGAGCAGTCGGGGAAGCCGTGGACGTCGGTTGAGGAGATGAAGAACATGTCGCGGGCCTCGACGAAGCGCGCCAGATCCTCCCGGAAGACGTCGGTCATCGCCTCGGCCAACCGATCGGCGAGTCGACGGGTGTCGAACCGGTCCTGAAGCTCCCGGTGACCCTCGTGGTACGGATCCGTCATGGCACACCCCCACGTCGCCAACTCAACGACCAAACCTTAGTACTGCGCGCTCCGCAGGCCCGCCGGCCACTGGGCGGTTCTCAGGGCGGCCCCGGTTCGGTTGACTGGCAGGGTTGAGGTGTTCAGGGCAGGTTGCGTCAGTGGCCACGGCGAACGGTTGTCGCCACCAACGTGCCCGACGCCGGGGTCGAAGTCCAGCGTCGTGGCGGTGGCGCCCGATGGTCCGCAGCGCGATCAGCGATCGACCTGCTGGACGCAAACCCTCGCCCCGACGCGGCACACCTCCGTCATCGGAGTGCATCGAATCAGTTTGATCTATTATGACGCCGTGAGGTCCGCTTGTCTCAGTCCGCCGATGGCGGAGCCACCGCTGTTCGTGGGTCTGGTTGCGCATCCGGTGCGGTGGCAGCTGTTGGGGCTGCTGGCGCGCAGCGACCGGCGGGTCGACGAGATGGTCGCCGCCACTGGGCATCCCCAGCCGCTGGTCTCGTACCACCTCGGCCGCCTGCGTGCGGGTGGTGTCGTCACGTCCAGGCGGAGCGCCAAGGATCATCGCGCCAGCTACTACCACCTCGACCTCGACCGCTGCGGCGGATGCCTTACGGACGCCGCTGCGTCGCTCCACCCGGGCCTCGGCCTAGTGGCGCCGACACTTCCGCCCGAGCCGCTCGGCCGACGGCGGCCGAAGGTACGCGTCCTGTTCGTGTGCACGGGGAACAGCGCTCGGTCTCAGATCGCCGAGGCGCTGATGCGCGAGATCGGCGACACCTCGTTCGACGTGGCGAGCGGCGGTAGCGATCCGAAGCCGATCCACGCCCTGGCCGTGAAGGCGCTGGCCCGGCAGGGAATCGACATCAGCACCTGGCGCTCCAAGCCGCTCACCGCGTTCACTGGCCAGCGATTCGAGTTCGTGGTCACCTTGTGCGACAAGGTGCGCGAGGTGTGCCCGCAGTTCACCGGGGGCGAGCGGATCCACTGGAGTGTCGAGGATCCCACGAGCGCCGCCCGGGTCGACCTGGCCCGATTCCAACGGTTGACCGACGACCTCGCCACGAGGATCCGCTGGTTGACGTGGCGCATCCGAACCGACCAGACCACAGGAGACCGTCATCATGCCCACTGACCTTGTCAGCGTCCGCTACATCGTCGACGACGTCGACGCCGCGATCACCTTCTACACGTCACACCTCGGGTTCTCGGTCCTCACGAACTCCGCACCGGCGTTCGCAGACGTCGTGCGCGGCAACCTGCGCTTGTTGCTCAGCGGGCCCGCGAGCTCCGCGTCCCGGCCCATGCCTGACGGCCGCCAGCCCACCGCCGGCGGATGGAACCGAATCCATCTGGTCGTCGATGACATCGACCACCACGTCGACCGGCTCCGCGCCGCCGGCGGCGTCGTGTTCCGCAACGACATCGTCACCGGCCCCGGCGGGAAGCAGATCGTCTTCGACGACCCGTCGGGCAACCCCATCGAGCTGTTCGAACCGGCATCCCCACCGCCGGCTCGATGACCACAGCGACCGCCGCCGGGCCACCCGGCCTCGCCACGATCGTTCGCGAATGGGGCCGCATCGGCTGCATCGGCTTCGGCGGCCCGCCCACGCACATCAGACTGTTTCGTGAACTGTGCGTCGAACGTCGAGGGTGGCTCGGCGCCGAAGAGTTCGAGGACGCGATCGCCGCTTGCAACCTGTTGCCCGGCCCGGCCTCGACCCAACTGGCGATCTTTTGCGCCGGCCGGGTCCGCGGCCGTGCCGGGGCGATCGCAGGCGGCGTCGCATTCATCGTGCCCGGCCTCGTGCTGATCCTCGCGTTGTCCGCGCTGTTCCTCGAGGGCTCGCCACCGCGGTGGATCATCGGAGCAGGAGCCGGTGCCGGTGCCGCCGTCGCTGCCGTCGCCGCACAGGCAGCCACGTCGCTGATGAAGCCGAGTTGGACACGGCGCGAGAGCCGCGCCCGATGGGTGCTGTACCTCGTAGCTGGGGTCGTCGCCTCCGCCTTCACCGGTGAATGGGTAGTGGTCGTCCTCGTCGGCTGCGGACTCGTCGAGCTTGCAGCCCGCCACCCAGAGCACGAGATCGGGCGAGCTGGCATCGTGCCGATCCTGGCGACCACGACACTGACGCTCGGCACGCTCGCGCAGGTTGCATGGGTCGCGCTCAAGGTCGGAGCGCTCTCCTACGGCGGTGGGTTCGTCATCGTCCCACTCATGCAACACGACGCGGTCGATCACTACCGATGGCTGACCGCCAGCCAGTTCCTCAACGCCGTCGCGCTCGGACAGATCACCCCAGGACCCGTCGTGCAGACCGTCGCCGCCGTCGGCTACGGAGCTGGCGGACTCGCAACCGGCCTCCTCGCCGCAACGATCGCGTTCACCCCATCGTTCGTGTTCGTCCTCGCCGGCGCCCGACACTTCCACCGCATTCGCAGCAACCCCCGCGCCAGCGCCTTCCTCGGCGGCGCCGGCCCCGCAGCGATCGGAGCCATCTTCGGCGCCACGATCCCCCTCGCCCGGGCCCTCGATCGACCCTGGCAGTTCGGCGTGCTCGCCGCCGCCGGCCTCACGCTGCTCGTGTTCAAGCGAGGCACCGTGCCCACCCTCGTCGCCGCCGGACTCGTCGGCGTCGTTATCGCCCTCGCTGGCGGACCCCTCCCACACTGAGCTCCGCGCCGGAACAATCCATCACGCCAACAAGGCATCCGCGATTCGGGCGGGCTCACCCAGACTGAACCGCTCCGAGTTCCGAGGGGCCGCTCGGGCAGACTGCACGCTCCGCGATCCGGAACGAGGCCTCGCACCGGCTGCTCACGGCGGCCCTGCGTCAGGATTGGCTTCGTTGGCCGGCGATGTCAGCTGGGTGGGAGTGACGTCCGACGACAACGCGATCACGGGTATCGCCGGCAACGTCCCACTCGTCACAGCGACTGCCCGACAACCGACATCGTGTCCACGAAAGCTCGATGCCCGCACCGTTGGGGCGGAGGCCTCCGTCGCATAGCGAAGATGACACAGGATCGAAAGCCGGTCCCACCCCGGAAGCTCCGAACATCGCTGTCGGCTCGACCCGCCAGTACCGCCACGATCTCCGTGCCGGACTGAACGCCGGCCTCGCGCGGCCGCTGCGCGATACCGACGCGCCTAGCCCCGGCCACAGTGCCGGCTAGCGCGTCCTACCCCGGCCACAGCGGACCGAGCGGGATCGCCGGCCGCCTCGCGAGTGTCGGCGACCGAGCGTGAGTGCGATCTGTGTCGCCGGCTGCGGGCCAGCGGGGCCGCTGCCGGATGCTGGCGTCAGACTTTCGTGTATCTGCGGGGCGATTTGCGCCTCTTTCCGGTACCGGCGTGAAAGAGGGTCCCCATGCGTTGTCGCGACGTCTATCTGCGGATCGAGGCGGTGCCGCGGTACAGCCCGGTGGATCCCGAGGATCATGAGCATGACCGGTATCGGCGGGACTGCATGCGCGGGCATGGTCATGAGGACGCCCGGGTCCCGGTGGCGGAGGTCGAGCGCCGGCGTCTCGATGCGCTCGTGTACCGCGAGTATCTGGACGCCGGGTACACGGTGCCGCGTATGGACAAGCTCGTGGTCCACGATGTGAACGAGCCTCGTTGGGATCGGCGGGTGCCCGCGTGCGTGTTGTACGCCGAGCCAGGCGAGCGGCTGTTCATCCATGTCCTGAACGCGGACACCGCCCCGCATAGCTTCCATACCCACGGCCTGCTCTACGGCATCGACTCGGACGGTTCCTGGCCGTTCGGGGTCAAGGGCGGGATGGCGCACGGCCATGATCTGCGCAGCGACGCGATCTGTCCGGGCCAATCGTGGTGCTACGTGTTCGATCTAACCGAAGAGACGATCGGGGCGTGGCCATTCCATGACCACGTGATGGAGATCCAAGCGGCAGCGGACCGTGGCCTGTTCGGTGGGATCATCGTACGCGATCCGTCCTGTCCGCCGCCCGACATCGAGGTGCCGTTCTTCTTGCATCGCATGGCCGGCACGAGCGGTGCGCCGGTGTTACACAGCCGCACCTTTTACACCGGCGCCACCTTCACGCACACGTTACCTTCAGCGGGAACCTTAGCGTATGTATGCAAGTTCA
>JANPGL010000355.1:0-24850 GCA_031423915.1 Actinomycetes bacterium
GACGGTGCGCCTGGTCGGCGCCCCAGTGTGACGGTGCGCCTGGTCGGCGCCCCAGTGTGACGGAGGCCGACCGTCAGCCGGCGAAGTAGCCGACCAGGTCCACGACCAGGTGCGCGCTGGGGGCGTGCGTGTAGAGCTGGACCGAACCACCCGTGCCGATCTTGGCCAGCACCAGGTTGGGCACCGTCTGGTTGCGCACGAAGTTGAGCGACGAGGCGAGCGGCCGGTCGCTACCCGACGGCCACACCGTCACGAAGCCCGCCGCCGTCGGCTCGGTCACCGTGACGTTCAGCATCACCGCACTGGCGTTGGCGGGCACGTCGCCGCCGGTGACCACGAGCGACGCCACCTTGGTGTAGCTGAGCGCTTCGTTCGTGGTGCGCGTGTCGAGCAGACGCCGGGGCGACAGGGCGATGCCCTTGCCCGATCCGGAACCGGCCGCGAAGTAGCCGACGACGTCGGCCACCACGTGCGTCGAGCCGGTGTTGATGGCGATGTCCACCTTGCCGGCGCCCAGCTTGGCGATGACGAGGTTCGGCACCGTCTGGCCTTTGATGAAGTTCAGGGAGGACGCCAACGGCTTGGGCTGTCCCGCCGGCCAGACCGTCAGGAAGCCGGCCGCCGTCGGCTCGGTGACGGTCACGTTCATCACCACGGCGTCGGCGCCCGTCGCCGGTACCCCGGCCACGCCGGCGAGCGGCAGCTCGAGCATCTTGCCGGCCACCAACGGCGCAGCCGCGCTGCGGGTGTCGATGACGCGCGCCGGAGGCAGCGCGACGAGTTGTGACGCGGTGAGCCCGGCGCCGGCGGGACCCGTCGAGAAGTAGCCGACCACGTCGACGACGAGCTGGGTGAGTCCCGTGTGGTTGTAGAACGACACGGTGCCGTCCATGCCGAGCTTGCACAGCACCAGGTTGGGCACGGTCTGCCCAGCGGTGAAGTTCACGTTCGACGAGAGCGGGCGGCCCTCGCCGCCCGGCCACACGGTGATGAACCCGGCGCTCGTCGGGGCGTCGACGGTGACGTTGAGCATCACGGCCGTGGCTCCGGTGGCGGGTACGTCGCCCACGCCGGCGATCTTGGCGTTCAGGCTCACCTGCGAGCCGAGCTGCTCGCCGGCCTGCCCGATGCGGGTGTCGACGATGCGGAACGGATTGAGCGCGATGTACGAACCGGGAGCGGAGGGAGGCCCCCCGGCCACACCGCCGGGGAGCGTCCCTCCTCCGGTCCCGCCGGTGCCGCCGGTGCCGCCGGCACCGGGCACGTAGGCCGCGTCGGTGGGTGGGCCCACGAACGCCGCCAGTCGGTCGAAGCGCCCACCGAGCACGGCGTCGGCGTCGGCGCCGAGCCACGTCTCGAGCACCGACGCGTAGATCGACCGGAAGTCGACGTTGAATGCCAGCTGCCCTGATCGATCGACCTGGGTGAGGTCGGGCAGCGCACCGTGGAGCCCGCCGGCCACGCGCGGGCCCATGATGAATGCGCAGCTCGGCGCACCGTGGTCGGTGCCGTTGGAGGCGTTGCCGCGCAGCTCGCGCCCGAACTCCGAGAACGTCATGATCGTGACGCGGTTGGCGAACGCCGGGCTGACGGTCGCCCAGAAGGTGCGCAGCGCGGTATCGAGTTCGGCCAGCCGGGCCTGGTGGCCGGGCTGCTGGTTGGTGTGCGTGTCGAACCCGCCGAGCGTCACGTTGAACACGCGCATGCCGATGTTGGCGTTGATCATCCTGGCCGCCAGCGTGAGCTGCCGGGTCGTGCCACTGCCCGTCAGCTGCGGCGTGAAGAACGGGGCGGTCGTGTCGGCCAGGTCGAGCAGGTCGACCTGGGCATCGGCGATCTCCACCCCCCACGGGCCGGTGGCCGGCGCACTGGTGGCCATGGCGCGCATGGCCCCGAACGCGGCGCGGTTGTCGGCGTTGGTGGAGCTACCGAAGAAGCCCGAGTCGGCCGGCATGGCCGTGGCGTTGCGCTTCGCGCCTTTCACCAGCAACGGGATCGAGCTGCCGAACGACACGCCCTGGAGCAGCTCGGACGAGGGCCCGATGCCGTCGAGGTAGCGGCCGATCCACCCGGTTGCGGCCGTGGACTGCCGGTCGGCCATGCCCCGCATCCAGATGTCCATCGACTCGAAGTGGCTGCGGTTGTACTGCGGATAGCCGACGCCCTGCACGATGGCGACACGGCCGGCCTGGAACTCGGTCTGCATGAACGTGAGGCCCGGGTTGAGGCCCACGCCCGCCGCGACCGGCAGTGCGGTGGCCGGTTGGATCGCCACGGCACCGCGCTTGGCGTAGTACTCGGAGTTGGCCGTCGGGATCACGGTGTTCATCCCGTCGTTCCCGCCGTACATGCCGATGAGGATGAGTATCCCGTCACGGGCGCCGATCGGCGGTGCCGCCCAGGCTTGGCGCCAGGCGTCCGGGATGAGGCTGGCGGCCGCGGCCGTCCCTCCGGCGGCGGCTGCCGCCATGAGGAACTTGCGGCGGGTCCAGCCGGCAGGGGTGTGGTCGAGGGGGCTCGACAGGGCGGCGAGCGCGTCGTCCCATTCGTGGTCGTGCGTCAGCATCGTTCTCGATCTCCTCGTGTCCTCTAGGCCAGCTGGATCTCTGGGCTGAGCAGCACCAGGAGCGACAGGTAGCGGGGTTCGACCGACGCCCGGTTTGCGGCGCGTTGGCTGGTGACCCAGTTGATGAGCAGGGTGCGCAGGCCCGCGGACGGGTGCGTGACGTGGAAGGCGGCCAGTGCGGCGTCGACCGCTTCGGTCGGTGTCTTGGTGGCCGAGTCGGCCAGCCACATGTCCTTGGCCAGCTAGGTGCTGAGCTGGTCGGCGAAGCGGGCCCGGTAGCCGGCGGACGCCGCCGAGATCCATGCTGCGTTCGACTTCCAGCCCGACACGTTGGGCGGGCTGTACAGCTCCTGGCCGAGGGCCCGCATCCAGTCGTTCGTCTTCACGTACACCGCCGTCTTGGTGGTGGATCGCATGATCGACGTCACGTACTCGACGGGCGTGCGGACGAGGCCGGTCTTCGCCGCCGGTGCGTAGAACTCGGGGCGTAGGAACAGGGCTCGCAACAGCGGCTTGATCTCGAGGCCACCGGCGATGAACACGTCGGCCAGCTCGTTCACCACGTTGGCGGGCGGGTTCGGCGTGGCGAGGAACGACCACAACTTCCCGGTGATGTACCGGGCCACGACGAGACGCTGGGCCGGCGTGTCGAGGAGGAAGTCGATGATCTCCGGGCCGTCCCAGGCGCGGGTGACGCCCATGAACGTCTTGTTGCCGGTGTCGTGGTCGGCGGCCTTGAACGTGTACTGGGCGAAGTCGCTGGCCGAGTCGTTCAGGAGCGAGTGGCCCGTCCACGCCGCCGCGCAGGCGATCACGTCGGCCTCGGTGTAGTTGCCGACGCCGAGGATGAAGAGCTCGAGCAGCTCGCGACCGAAGTTCTGGTTCGGCGACTGCTTCCGGTTCCGGTCGTTGTCGAGGTACATCAGCATGGCCGGCTGCAGTGACATGCCCTGCGCCAGCGTCCGGAAGTTGCCGAGCGCGTTGGCCCGGTAGAACTTGATCTGGTCGTACAGCGCGTTCGGCCGGGTCACGTCGCTGGCCTCGGTCGTGAAGTGGCCGTGCCAGAACAGGGTCATCTTCTCGACGATCGGCGTCGGCGAGGTGGCCATCCGGTCGTGCCATGCCTGGCGCAGGCCGTTCAGACGCTCGCTCGTCTTGTCGACGGCCAGGTCGAGCGCAGCGGGCCTCGTGTCCGGTGGGTTGGCGGTGGTGTCGAGCACATGGTCGACCACCGTCGGAAGCTCCTGGCCGGTCAGCGCGGCCACATCGGCCGGGCTGGCGTCGAACCCGGAGCGCCGCAACAGGTGCGCGACGTCGACGTCGGACATGGGCATGATTCCTGCTCTCCTCACCCTTCGGCTGCCCGCCGTAGATCAGAGTAAAGACCTAACCCTTCGACGTCGCTGCGATGCGGGCTAACACTGGGGGCGCCCACGCCAGGGTTTCGTTAGGGCCAGGTCAACCGCAGAGAGTGCCAGCACCCATTCAGCCCGCGTCGACCGCCCGACCAGGTTCGACGCGGGAGGGCGTCACGTGCCGCAGAACGTGCGATACGGAGCGCCGTCGGTGGGCGCGGGCACCGCATGGGCCTCGAGGCCGGGCCGCTCGTCGAACGGCTGCGACACCACGGCGACGAGCGCGTGGAACGGGGCCAGGTCGCCGGACGTGGCCGCCTCGAGCGCCTCCTCCACCTTGTGGTTGCGGGGCACGTAGAGCGGGTTGACCCGGTCCATGTCGTCGGCCGCGGTGGCCCGAGCTGCCGGGTCGGCGGGCAGGAACGTGCGCCACGCCTCGGCCCACCGGTCGAACGCCGTCACGTCGACGAACAGGTTCCGCACGGGCCCCTCGTCGCCGCGCACCGCCGACGACAGGCGTCGGAAGAACAGCGTGTGGTCGACCCCAGCCTCGGCCAGCCGGCCGGGCACCTCGTCGAGGAAGGCCTCGTCGACGGTCGAGCCGACCCCCAGCTTGCGGCGGAGGATCTCCCGCCAGGCGTCCATGTAGCGATCGACGAAGGTGCGGAGCACCTCGCTGGCGGCGGCAACGGCGCGCTCGCCGTCGGTGTCGATGACCGGCAGGAGCGCTTCGGCCAAGCGGGCCAGGTTCCACTGAAGGATCGCCGGCTGGTTGCCGTAGGCGTATCGACCGCCGTGGTCGATGGAGCTGAACACGGTGCCGAGGTCGACCGCGTCCATGAACGCGCACGGCCCGTAGTCGATCGTCTCGCCCGAGATGGTGGTGTTGTCGGTGTTCATCACCCCGTGGATGAAGCCGACGTGCATCCACTGCGCAACGAGCCGGGCCTGGGCGTCGACGACGAACCGGTAGAGCTCGAGCGCCGGGTTGTCGGCCTCGGCGGCCGGCGGGTGGTGACGGGCGATGGCGTGGTCGGTGAGCCGCCGCAACAGCTCGACGCCACCGGTGGCTGCCGCGTACTGGAACGAGCCGACGCGCAGGTGGCTCGACGCCACACGGGCGAGTACCGCGCCGGGCAACATCGTCTCGCGCTCGACCCGCTCGCCCGTCGCCACCACGGCGAGGGCGCGCGTGGTGGGGATGCCGAGCGCGTGCATCGCCTCGCCGATCACGTACTCGCGCAGCATCGGCCCCACGGCCGCCTTGCCGTCGCCGCCGCGCGAGAAGCGCGTCCGGCCCGAGCCCTTCAGGTGCAGGTCGCGGCGCCGGCCGTCGGCGTCGACGAGCTCGCCGAGCAGCAGGGCCCGGCCGTCACCCAAGCGGGGCGAGTAGTTGCCGAACTGATGGCCCGCGTAGGCCAGGGCGATGGGACGCGAGCCCTCGACGACCGTGTTGCCGACGAGCACCGCCACGCCCTCGGGCGAGGCCAGCGCATCGGGGTCGATGCCGAGCTCGGCGGCGAGCCCGCGGTTCAACGCCAGGAGCGCGGGCGCCGGGGCCGGCGCGGCCTGCCAGGGCTCGTACAGGCCGGTGAGCTCGCGGGCGTACCGGTCGTCGAACGTGAACAGCGCGGTGTCGAGGCTCACGAGCCGGGGGCGACGCCGGCGACGTCGAAGCCCGCCTCGTCGATGGCGGCACGCAGCGCCTCGTCGGTGGCGTCGCCTTCGACGGTGACGGTCTTGGCGTCGATGTCGACGAGGACGCTGGCCACACCGGCCACCTTGCCCACCTCACCCTCGATCGAGGCTTTGCAGTGCCCGCAGGAGATGGTGGGGACGGAGTAGACGACGCTCATGCCGTCACGATACCGAGGGGCCGGGCCGACCGGCGAGGGCGGGCGCTGCCGCCCTGATCGACCCGTTGGTGGCGATCAGGCGGTGACGAGGATGCGGGCCGTGGCGAACGAGCCCAGGCCCACGTGCTGACCGCGGATCTCGATGGTCATCGTCCCATCGGGTGACGCGGCCGTGATGATGCCCTCGTGCCCCGGCTGCACTGCCGACTGCTCGAGGAAGTCGAGCAGCCCGGGGGTGAACTCGAGCTCCTCGGGGATGCGGCGCACGGTGAAGTGCGCGCCGACCGGCAGTGCGACCAGGCGCACCGCATCGGGCGCCTCGTAGTCGCTGCCCGGGATGGGGTTGCCGTGCGGGCACGTCGTGGGCTCACCCAGCAGGCGGACCATGGCGTCCTCGACCGCCGGCGAGATGACGTGCTCCCACTTGCCGGCCTCGGTGTGGGCCTGGGCCCACGACAACCCGAGCAGGTCGGTGAGGAACCGCTCGGCGATGCGGTGGCGTCGCACGACGAGCTCGGCCAGCTGGAGCCCGCTCGGCGTGAGCCGGATGCGGCCTGCGCCCGTGGTCACCAGGCCCTCGCCCTCCATCTTCCGCATCATCTCGGACACCGCCGGGCGCGACACCCCGAGGCGCTCGACGATGCGGGCCTGGATGACCGCGACGTCGTCCTCGTGCAGCTCGAAGATGCACTCGCAGTACTCCTCGAATGCCGGATGCCACGTCGCCACCGAGAAAGGCTACCCCCTGGGTCCGGTGCCTGCGCCGGGAAGCGGCGCCTGCCGCGGGGTCCCCGCTACCGTCGGCGCTCGTGGGCTCGTACACCCTGGCTGCGGCCCTGATCATCGCCACGCCCGGCGCCGACGTGTTGCTGGCCATCGCCACGTCGCTGGCCAGCGGTCGCCGCGCCGGCTTCGCCGCGGTGGCCGGGATGGCGTCGGGGTACCTCGTGCACGCGCTGGCCGCCGCGCTCGGGCTGGCCGTGCTGCTGGCGTCGTCGCCCGGCGCGGTGCGGGTCGTGGAGACGCTCGGCGCGCTCTACCTGGTGTGGGCCGCCATCGCGCAGATCCGCGCCCGGCACGCCCCGCCTCCCACCGCCGAGGTCCTGCTCGAACCCTTCCGGCGCGGCTTCCTGACCAGCCTGCTCAATCCCAAGGGTGCGCTGTTCTTCCTGGCTTTCCTGCCCCAGTTCCTGCCTTCCGGGTCGGGCCGGAACCTCGCCGCGTTCGGTCTGGGGGTGCTGTTCAGCGCGCTGACGATCGTGATCTACGGCGCGTACGTGCTGGTGGCCGCCACGCTGCGGGCCAGGTTCGCCGACCCCCGCACGTTCGTGGCGCTCCGGGTCCTGGCCGGCGTGGTCTTCCTGGGCCTGGCCTTCAACGCCGCCCGCCACGCGCTCCAGGGCTGACCCGGCCCAGTGCCGGGCGACCCGCGCCCGGGCCTGGGCCTGGCCCCGCGCCCGGGCCTGCTCCCGGGGCGCCGCGCATCAAATGCGATCGACCAGCGGCCCGCCGGCGGTTGGTCGCATCAAATGCGAGCGGGGTGAGCGGGGTGAGCGGGGTGAGCGCGGTGAGCGGGGTGAGCGGGGCGGGCGGGACAGGTCGCCGGGAACCGTCGCGCACCCCGCCGGTAGCCTGCACTCGTGGAGGATGTGCTCGACCGCTTCTCGCCCGCGGTGCGGGCCTGGTTCTCCACCACGTTCGCGGAGCCCACCGCGCCGCAGTCCCTCGGCTGGCCCGCCATCGCCGCCGGCGGGCACGCCCTGGTGTGCGCGCCCACGGGCACGGGCAAGACGCTCACGGCCTTCCTGTGGGGCATCGACCGGCTCACCACCTCGCCCCTGCCCGACAAGATGCGGCGCACGCGCATCCTCTACATCAGCCCGCTGCGCGCCCTGGCCTTCGACGTCGAGAAGAACCTGCGTGCTCCGATCCAGGGCACGCGGCTGGCGGCCGAGCGGCTGGGGGTGCCGTTCACCGAACCCGTGGTCGGCGTACGCACGGGCGACACGCCGGCCAAGGAACGCCAGCAGCTGCTGCGGCGCCCGCCCGACCTGCTCATCACCACGCCCGAGAGCCTCTACCTCATGCTCACGTCGTCGGCGCGCGAGACCCTGGTCGGTGTCGAGGCCGTCATCGTCGACGAGATCCATGCGCTGGCCACCACCAAGCGCGGGGCTCACCTGGCGCTGTCGCTCGAGCGGTTGGAGCAGATCGGCGAGCGGCCGCCGCAGCGCATCGGGCTTTCGGCGACTCAACGACCGTTGGAGGAGGTGGCGCGCTTCCTCGGCGGGTTCGCCGGGCCCGGCGTACCCCGCGCCGTGTCCATCGTCGACGCCGGGATCCGCAAGCCGCTCGAGGTCGACGTCGTCATCCCCATCGAGGACATGGGCGATCTCGGCCAGCCGTTGACGGGCGAGGACGCCATCCGTTCCGGCCCCGCGCACATCGCCTTGGCCGCGCCGGTGCGCAAGAGCATCTGGCCGTCGATCTACCCGCGCATCCTGCAGCAGATCCTCGCCCACCGCTCCACCATCGTGTTCACGAACGGTCGCCGCGCCGCCGAGCGTCTGGCGGCCCGCCTGAACGAGCTGGCCATGGAGGAGGGCGTGCAGGCCGGCGAGACCGGCGATCTGGTGAAGGCCCATCACGGCTCGCTGGCGCGCGAGCAGCGGTTGGTCATCGAAGACGAGTTGAAGCGCGGTGCGCTGCGCGGGCTGGTGGCCACGTCCACGCTGGAGCTCGGCATCGACATGGGCGCCGTCGATCTCGTCATCCAGGTCGAGTCGCCCGGTGCCGTCAGCCGGGGCCTGCAGCGCATCGGGCGGGCGGGACACTCGGTGGGGGAGCCGTCGAAGGGCACGATCTACCCGAAGCACCGCGGCGACCTGCTCGAGGCGGCGGTCGTCGTGCAGCGCATGCGCGCCGGTCTCATCGAGTCGACGCGCTACCTGCGCAACCCGCTCGACGTGCTGGCCCAGCACCTGGTGGCCATGACCGCCATGGACGAGTGGGACGTGGGCGAGTTGGGCGCGCTGGTGCGTCGCTGTGCCAGCTTCACCGAGCTGACCGAAGACGTGTTCGTCAACGTGCTCGACCTGTTGGCCGGCCGCTATCCGAGCGAGGAGTTCAGCGAGCTGCGGCCCCGCATCGTGTGGGATCGCGTCGCCGGGCGCGTCCGGGCGCGCGACGGGTCGCGGCGCTTGGCCGTCACGTCGGGCGGCACCATCCCCGACCGCGGCCTGTTCGGGGTGTTCCTGCCCGACGGCACGCGCGTCGGCGAGCTCGACGAGGAGATGGTCTACGAGAGCCGGCCGGGCGAGACGTTCATCCTCGGCGCGTCCACGTGGCGCATCGAGGACATCACGTTCGAGCGCGTCGTCGTCACCCCGGCGCCGGGCGAACCGGGCAAGATGCCGTTCTGTCACGGCGACCGGCCGGGCCGCCCGCTCGAGCTCGGCCGGGCGCTCGGTGCGTTCGTGCGCGAGACCAGGGCCAAGGGCGCGGGCGCCATCGAGTCGCTCATGACCGACTACGGCCTCGACGCGTTCGCGGCGGGCAACGTCGTGAAGTACCTCGACGAGCAGGCCGAGGCGGCGGGCGTGGTGCCCGACGACCGCACCATCGTCGTCGAGCGCTTCCGCGACGAGATCGGCGACTGGCGCGTGTGCATCCTGTCGCCGTTCGGTGCGCCGGTGCACGCACCCTGGGGCATGGCGTTGCAGAGCCGTCTGGAAGACCGCTACGGCATGGCCGTCGAGACGATGTGGACCGACGACGGCATCGTCCTGCGCCTGCCCGAATCGGCCGAGGAGCTCCCGATCGCCGACCTGATGCTCGGCCCCGACGAGATCGACGAGCTGGTCACCGCGGCGTTGCCGCGCACATCGATGTTCTCCGCCCGCTTCCGTGAGTGCGCAGCGCGCGCCCTGCTGTTGCCGCGCCGCCGGCCCGACCAACGCACGCCCTTGTGGCAGCAGCGCCAGCGCGCCGCCGACCTGCTGCAGGTGGCATCGAAGTACCCGACCTTCCCCATCCTGCTGGAGACGACCCGCGAGTGCCTGCAGGACGTGTTCGACGTGCCGGCGCTGCGGGAGGTGCTCACGGCGCTGCACAGCCGGCGCATCCGCCTGGTCACGGTCGAGACGCAGAAGGCGTCGCCGTTCGCCTCGTCGCTGCTGTTCAACTGGATCGCCGCCTACATGTACGAGGGCGACGCGCCGCTGGCCGAGCGGCGCGCCGCGGCGTTGGCGCTCGACCGTGACCAGCTGCGCGAGCGCCCCGGCGCCGCGGCGCTGCGCCCGCTCGCCGACGCCGTGGTGCTGGCGGACGAACAGCTCGAGAACCATAGCCTCAGCGAGCACCGTCGCGCTCGCACCCTCGACGAGCTGCACGACGTGCTGCGCAAGGTGGGCGACCTCTCGACCGCCGAATCCGACGTGCGGACCGACACCCAGGGCCGGGCCGAGGGCTGGCTCTCCGAGCTGGTGGCCGAGCGGCGCGCCGCGGTGCTGCGCGTGGCGGGCGAGGAGCGCTACATCGCCGCCGAAGACGCCGCCCGCTACCGCGACGCGCTCGGCTGCAACCTGCCGCCCGGCCTGCCTGCCGCGTTCACCGAGCCGACGCCGTTGCCGCTCGAGGCGCTCGTCGGTCGCTATGCCCGCACCCACGGGCCGTTCGTGCCGGCCGACGTCGCCCGTCGCCTCGGCACGTCGGACGAGCGGGTCGCCGGTGCGCTCGCCGCGCTCGAGGGCTCGGGCCGTGTGGTGCGCGGCGAGTTCCGCCCCGAGGGCCACGGTCGTGAGTGGTGCGACGCCGACGTGCTGCGCCAGCTGCGCCGCCGTTCGCTGGCGTCACTCCGGCGCGAAGTCGAGCCCGTGGAGCCGGCTGCGTACGCCCGCTTCCTGCCCGGCTGGCACGGCCTGGGCGGCTCGCGTCGCGGCGTCGACGCACTGGTCGAGACGCTCGGCGTGCTGCAGGGCGCGGCGATCGCCGCCAGCGTGCTCGAGAGCGACGTGCTGCCGGCGCGCGTCAGCGGGTATCGCGGCGTCGACCTCGACGCGCTGTGCACCAGCGGCGAGCTGGTGTGGGTGGGTGCCGGCGCGCTCGGTTCCGGCGACGGCCGTGTGCGCCTCTACTTCCGCGACCAGGTGGCGCTGCTGGCCGAGCCGCTCGAGGCCACGGCCGAGGCAGACCGCCCGTCGGGCGCGGTCCACGACGCCCTGCGCGCCCAGCTGGCCCGCACCGGCGCGTGCTTCTGGAACCAGCTCATCGCGGCGGCGCCGGGCGCCACCGACACCGAGGTGCTCGCCGCGCTGTGGGATCTCGTGTGGGCGGGCGAGGTCACGAACGACTCGCTGGCGCCGGTCCGCTCGCTCACCGGTGGGGCCGTCGCCAAGCGGGCGGGCGGTCGACCGTCGGCGGCGTCGCGGGGCCGTCCCCGCCCGGGCCGTCTCGCCCGTCTCGGCCCACCGGCCGGCGTCGGCCGCTGGTCGCTCGTGTCCTCGCTGCTGGAGCTGACCCCGACACCCACCGAGCGCTCGTACGCCCGGACGCTGCAGCTGCTCGAGCGGTACGGGGTGCTCACCCGCGAAGCCGTGCTGGCCGAAGGGGTGCCCGGTGGGTTCGCCGCCGTGTACGGCGTGCTGAAGGCGCTGGAGGAGCGCGGGCAGGTGCGGCGCGGCTACTTCGTGGCGGGTCAGGGCGCCGCCCAGTTCGCCCTGCCGGGCGCCGTCGATCGTCTGCGCTCCGAGCGGGAGGTGGCCGAGCCCGACGAGGTCGAGCCCGTGGTCCTGGCCGCCACCGACCCGGCCCAGCCCTATGGCGGGGCGTTGCCGTGGCCCGAGTCGGCGGGCCGCCCGGCCCGGGTGGCCGGCGCGCTCGTGGTGCTGCGCGCCGGCGAGCCGGTGGCGTGGCTCGACCGTCGCGGCCACCACCTCGTCACGTTTCCCGCCGCGGCCACCGACGATCGCTGGGTCGACGCGCTGGTGCGTCTCGTGAAGGACGGACGCGTGCGCTCGATGGAGATCCGCAAGATCGACGGCGAGCCCATCACCGCCTCGGTCTGGCTCACGCCGCTGCGCACCGCCGGCTTCGCCGACGGCTACAAGGGCCTCACGTTGCGAGGGGTCTGACCCCCACGTCCCGTTCTCCCGGAAAGAAGGGAGCGCCAGCGCTCCGAACCTTCCGACAGAACGAGCCGCCGCCGGGTGTTCGGCAACACGCTCCAGCTTCGCCTCTCTGGTGGATTTCGTCGTCGGGGGAGGACGGGATCGACCAGAGAACCGCACCTGACCTGCAGCCATAGGGGACCCGGCGCCGATACCGGAACCGCTGCGCTCGGGAAACTACGATGGGACCCCTGATGCGGGCGCGCACCTTGTCCCTGGTGGCCCTCGGGCTGCTGCTTGCGGCGTGTGGCGCCAACGCGGGCGCCGACACCGTGGTGCCCGTGGGCTTGGGCGTCGACGTCGCCACGCCCACGGGCACCACGGTGCCCGATCAGGCGTCGGACTCGCCGACCACCGACGCTCCGCCGCCCGAGACGTCGACGACGACCACGATCCCGTTCGCCACGCTCGGTCGCACGCTGGGGGCCGGCAGCCAGGGCGACGACGTGTTGGCGCTCCAGCAGCGGCTCAACGAGCTCGGCTTCGACGTGAAGGCACCCGACGGGTACTGGGGACCGAACACCTCGCGTGCCATCTGGTCGTACCAGGCGCTTGCGCTCGGGCTCGATCGGGCCGACGTGACGGCCACGGTGACGCCCGAGATGTGGTTGCAGCTGCAACAACCACTGAACCTGCCACCCCGCCGGCCCGACGCCACCGCCACGCACGCCGAGATCTACCTGCCCGAGCAGACGATGGTGGTGTACGAGAACAACCAGGTGCGCCTGATCACCCACATCTCGTCGGGCTCGGGTGACGAGTGGTGCGCGTACCCCCGCAACGTGCCGGCCTACGTCGGCGCCACCACGACCACGTTGCCGAAAGGTCAGCGGCTCAAGCGCGTGTGCGGCAGCTCGGTCACGCCGGGCGGCGTGTTCCAGGTGTACCGCAAGGAGAAGGACTGGTGGGAGATCCCCCTCGGGAAGGTCTACAACCCCATCTACTTCAACGGTGGCATCGCCATCCACGGCTACGAAGACGTCCCGTTCCGCCCGGCGTCGCACGGGTGCGTGCGGGTGCCGATGCACATCGCCGAGTACCTGCCGTCGCTGCTGAAGTACCGCGACGACGTGTTCGTGTGGGACGGGGTGAAGGAGCCCGAGGAGTACGGGGCGCAGCACGCGCCGCCCGACAAGCCCGACCCGAGCGACACCGGCGACTCCTGAGCCCGCCGGGGAGGCAGCCGATCCGCCACTACCGGGGGTGATCGCGCTGACCGCGCGAAGTGGTCCACCTATCGCGCGATGAGTGTCCGTATCCTGGGACACGTGCCGGAAGGGGACACCATCTACCGGACAGCCACGGCTTTGCGGGCCGCGCTGTTGGGCAAGCCGCTCATCGCGTTCGACGCGCCCCGACACACCGGGCTGCTCCCGGCGCCCGCCGCGGTGGTCGAGCGGGTCGCATCCCACGGCAAGCACATCGAGATCGGGTTCGACGACGGCGTCGTCCTCCACACCCACATGCGCATGACCGGGTCGTGGCACCTGTACCGGACCGGCGAGCACTGGCGCCGCTCCGTCCAGCAGGCCCGGGTCATCCTCGAGGTGACGGGCTGGAAAGCCGTGTGCTTCAACGCCCCGGTGGTCGAGCTCTACCGGTCGCGCGGGGCCAGCCGGCACCCCGGCCTGGGGTCGCTCGGACCCGACCTGATCCGGCCCGACGCCGACATCCTGGAGTGCGTCGCCCGCGTCGAGCGCTACTGCGTGGAAGGGACCACGGTCGCCGAACTGCTCCTCGACCAGCGCGTGGCCTGCGGCGTCGGCAACGTGTTCAAGTCCGAGGTGCTGTGGGCCGTCGAGCTCCACCCGTCGACGCGGGTCGAGGCGCTCTCGATCGACCAGCGCTTCCGCCTCATCGAGCGCGCCGCCCAGATGCTGCGGGCCAACGCCGAGCGGGCCGACCGCATCACGGCGCCCGAGACGCCCGGTGGCCTCGCGGTCTACGGCCGCACGGGCAAGCCCTGCCCCCGCTGCGGCCAGCCGGTGAGCGTGCGTCGCCACGGCGAGCAGGCGCGGGTCACCTACTTCTGTGCGAACTGCCAGGTGCTGCTCGGCGCCCCCGGGGTCGAGCTCGACGCCGCCCCCGTGGCGGGCGAACCCGAGGCGCCGCACGTCGCGGTCGACGATCGGGCCGCCGCGGCTCGACGGTGGGCCCAAACCGGTCGCGCCGGCCGTCGGCCGGCGCCGAGGCCGGCACCGGCGGAGCCACCCGGGACCCTCGAGCACGCCGCCCGACCGGTCACGGCCGCCCGCCGGGTCGCTCCCCGCTACGTCGATCCGTTGCTCGCCCGTCGCGCCGCCTCCCAGTAAGGGGCCGCTGGCGGCTGGCGGCTGCCGCTGATGCGTGCGCCACTAGCCTCTCCGATCGTGAGGGCACCGCGCTGGCTCCTCGCGCCGGCGGTGGTTCCCGTCGTCGCGACGATGGCGATGGACCCGGCGGGGTACGCGCCGTTCGGTCCCGCCAAGTGGGCAGCCGTCGCCGTCATCGTGCTCACCGCCGCCGCCGTGGCGGTGCGCAAGGGCGTCGGCGGCTTCGACCATGCCACCACCCTGGTGTGGCTAGTGTTCCTCGGGTGGACGGCGCTGTGCGGCTTCGCCGGTCGTGACCCGTGGTACGCCCAGGCCGGAACGCCCGAGCGTCACGCCGGGCTGGTGCTGTGGCTCCTGGCGTTCGCGGCGTTCCTGACCGGTCAGCGCAGTGGGATCGGTGGCGCTCGCGCTGTCGTGCGCGGCGCCGTGGTGGCCGCCGTCGGGCTCGGCTTCTACGCCGTCGTCGAGCTGGTGTGGCGGGCGCCCGTCGCTACCGACGCCTCGCCGTCGCGTCTCGGCGGACCGTTCGGGTCGGCGGCGTTCCTCGGGGCCGCGTGCTGCCTGCTCGGCCCGGTGGCGTTGGGCGTGGCGGCCGACGGCACGTTTCCCCGGGCCTGGCGCGTCGCCGCGGGGGTCGGTGCGGGCGGCGTGCTGGTGGCCCTGGCGGGCAGCGGCACCCGCGGCGCATGGCTGGCCGTGCTCGTCGTCGCGATGATCGTGGCGCTGGCCCGGCGGGCCGCCGTCGGCCGCCGGCCGGAGCTGGTCGCCGCGCTCATGGCGGGGGCGGTGCTGATCGGCGTGGCGGTGGCGGTGGCCGGGCCGCGCGGCGGCACGTCCGGATCGACGACCGATCGGACCACCCCGGTGGGCGCCCGGCTCGACGAGTGGCGCATCGGCTGGCGGGCACTCTCGCGGCACTGGTTCGTGAGCGTCGGGCCGGAGGGCTACCGCATCGTGTTCCCTCAGGTGGTCGACGACGACTACGAGCGGGCGTACGGCCGCGACGTCATCCCCGACCGTGCCCACGATGTGTTCCTCGACCTCGGCATCACCGTCGGCCTGCCGGGTCTGCTCGCCTACCTGGCGCTGCTGGGGTTGGTCGGGCGTCGGGTCTGGCGGGTGCTGTGCCGCGGCCCGGCCGCGCTGGCGGGTGCGGCGGCGGGCGTGGTGGCGTACGGCGTGCAGCAGGTCGTGCTGTTCCCGGTGGCCGAGCTCGAACCGGTGGCGTGGCTGATGGCGGGAGCGCTCGTGGCCGTGGAGGCCCGACCGGTGGCGTGGTCCCGGCTCGTGCGCCCGTTCGCGCCCGGTCTGGCGGTGGTCGCCGGTCTCATGGCGTTCCTGGGCGGGCTCGACGTGGCGGCCGACCGGGCCGTGGCCCGCTCGTTCGACGCGGCGGGCGCCGGACGGTCGGGCGACGCGGTCACCGAGGCGCTCGACGCCGCCCGATGGCGGCCCGACCAGGTGCGCTACCGGATCGCCGCCGCCCGGGCGCTCGCCCGCGTCGACCGGACGGCGGCGCTGGCCCAGCTCGACGCCGCCGCGCAGTGGTCGCCCGACGAGCCGGCGCTCCCGGTCGAGCGTGCTGCGGTGCTCGGCACCGTGACGGGCTGGCAAGCCGCGCTCGAGGTCGACCCGCGCCGAGGTCGCTCGTGGCTCGAGCTCGGGTTGGTGGCGGCGCGCAGCGGCCAGTACGACATCGCCGAACGGGCGTGGGCGCGTGCCACCGAGTTGGCGCCCGAGGACCCGGTCGTCTGGTTGAACCTGGCTCGGCTGCGCATCGATCGGGCCCAGTGGAGCGAGGCGCGCGCCGCCCTGGCCGCCGCCGAGGCCCTCGCCCCAGGGGATCCTCGCGCCGTTGCGTTGCGCGACGAACTGCGGCGGGCGGGGCACGCGGTGTCGTGATGGAACCCGAACGTGGGCACGGGCGTCATCTCGGCGTGGATGCGTTCGGGCTGAGCACGGGGGAGATCCCGCTGGTACCGCTGGTGTCGTTCTCGGTGGATGCGGTGCCGCTGCCGCGCACCGCGGCGGTCTGGATCGACTTCGCCGACTTCTACCGGAGCGAGCGTCCCGGCCTGGTGCGGGCGCTGGCGTTGACGCTCGGTGACGCCGACCTGGCCGCGGAGGCGCTCGACGAGGCCATGACGCGGGCCTACCAGCGGTGGCGCACGGTGCAGTCGATGGGCAGCCCGTCGGGCTGGGTGTACCGGGTGGCCCTCAACTGGTCGCGCTCGGTGCTGCGCACCCGCCGGCGCCGACGGGCCCGGCCGCTGTTCGAGCGCGAGGCGTTCGACGGCGGCGTGCGCGCACCGGCCGACCCTGCCGTGCGCGCCGCGCTGGCCGCGCTGGACGTGAAGCACCGGTCGGTGGTGGTGTGCCGCTACCTGCTGGGTCTCTCCGAGGAGGAGACGGCCCGCACCCTTGACCTCCCCGCCGGCACCGTGAAAAGCCGGCTCCACCGGGCGTCGCGCCACCTGCGCGCCCAACTCGATCACCTGCGCACCGAGTACGACCAATGAGCACGGAGCACGAATGAGCACGCTGCACGAGCGGTGGCGCGACGGCCTCGAGGTCGAAGCGCTCACCATCGAGATCACCACCGACGGGGCCGGCCCCGACCGCGTGATGCGGCTCGGCCGCCGTCGCCGCCGTCGCCACCAGGCCGTGGCCACGGTGGCCTGCCTCGGCCTCGTCGCCGGCTCGGCCTCGGCGTGGAACACCAACCGGGCCGGGCGTGGCCAGCGCTCCACGGAGCTGCGCATCGCCGACGAGACCGAGGATCAGAGCCCGGCGACGACCGTGGTGGCGTACGACGGTCACCAGGTCGACCCGGCGACCCTGCCCATGGTGTCGCTCGCTCCGTCGCCGTTGGACTGGTCGGCGCGGGCCGTCCCGTACGGCAAGGGTGTCAACGCGTTCTACGGGTTGGCGTCGAGCACCTCGGGGGCCGACGGCCTGGTGGTCGTGTCGACCCGCCCGGGCGTGAAGCCGAGCGAGGGGTTCGCCTACTACACGTCACAGGACGGCGCGACCTGGTCGATGGCCGTCGACAGCGATACCTCGCACTGGTTCGGCGGGATCGCCCGCACGCCGACCGGTCTCGTCGCCGTGGGCACGGCGGCGGCGACGGCGCCGATCGAGTCGACAACCGACCGGAACGGTGCTGGCGTCGGCGACGTCGTCGTGTCGCGCTCCACCGACGGCGGCGACTGGACCGATGTCGTGCTCCCCGTCGACCTTCGCGGCGGCCGCCGCGCCGCCATCGACGCCGGCCAGCCGATCAACCTCATGGTCAGCGCGGCGCGCGTGGTGGTGCACGGCGACGTCACCACCGCGGCGGTGACGATCACGGGCATTCCGGCCGGGGACTTCCAGCAGGTCTTCGCCCCGATCGGGCGATCGACCGCCGACACCATGGCGATGACGAGGGCCGGGCTGCGCTTCGCCGACCGCACCTACTCGTGGGCCGAGCTCGGGTACGGGCCCGAGGTGGCCGATGTGATGGGCACGCGCACCCGGCTCTACCGGTCGACTGACGGCGAGACCTTCGCCCCGGCCGGTGATCTCGACGACGTCCAGGTGGTCGACATGGCGGCCGTCGGCGACGACGTCGCCCTGGTGCTCGGTGGCACGGGCGCGGCGATCGGCGCCAACCCGTTCGGCACGTCGGTGGTGCTCGTCGGCAGCGCCGGTACGACCACGATGTTGAGCGCGCTCCCACTCGACCAGGGCGGCCAGGCCAGCGCGGGCGCGCTTGGCGGTCGGCTGGTGGTCGTCGGGACGCGGGGCGGATGGCCGGCGGTGGCCACCTGGACGGGCTCGGCGTGGCAGACGACGTCGCTGGCCAACGGTGTGGTTCCCGACGGTACGACCGCCGGCCTGGAGCGTGCCACGGTCGGCGAGGGCGGCATCGCCATCGCCCTCGGCATCTACGACGACCCGACCGCCGGGCTGGCCGTCTCGGACCGCGGCTACACGTTGCGGAGCCTCGGTGCGCAACGCGGCTTCGTCGTGATCGACGACGCCACCCTCACGGAGCTGACGCGTCTGCCGTCGCTGAACGACGCGTCGTCCCTGTCGTCCTCGACGTTGCGGGCTGTCCGCGGCACCGCGCCGGCCGACGCCGTGGCGATGCCGGCGACGACGGTGACGATGCGTGCCACGGCCGGCTTCGGGTACCAGGTCGGCAAGGGCGACACGGGGTTGGCCATCGCCCGCAGGTTCGATGTGACGCTGGCGGAGCTGGCGGCTGCCAACCCCGACGTCGACCTCGACAAGATCCAGGTCGGCCAGTCCCTCGACATCCCGTCCCCGGCCGGTGGGGCGACGACCACGTCGATGGGCGTGGCCGACGCGTCGGGTGTCGTGGCGATCGAGGTGCTCGACCCGTCGAACGGCACGGTGAAGGCCCGCCTCGACGTGCTGGCGCTGGCCGCGCAGTTCAACGACGTGTACGCCCAGCCCACCGGTCCGCCGAAGCACACGGTGAAGCTCCTGCACAGCCTCGACGGGGTCACGTGGTCGTCGGTCGACCTGGCCGACCTGGCGGGCACCGGTGTGCAGATGACGTCGTCGCTCGTGAGCACGGCCGATGGGATCGTCGCCACCGTCATCACCGACGAGACCGATCCCGACGCGCCCGACCCGGGGTCCGACGCGCCGGGTCCACTCCGCCGGCAGGTCGCCCTCGTCGGGGTGCGCCCGTAGCGGCCCGCCGCGTCAGAACGGAAGCGCCATGCGGCTGCGGGGGTTCAGCAGCTCCTGGAACTCCACGACGTTGCCGTCGGGGTCGCGGGCGTACGTGGCCAGGATCGAGCCCCCGCCCAACGGCTGCGGCGGGCAGTGGAACGGCACACCGGCGGCGAGCAAACGCTCGTACTCGGCCGGCAGGTCGACCACGTCGAAGCAGACATGGGTCAGCCCCGGGTTGCACACCGGCCGGCCCTGCTCGGGCGGTGCCGGCGCCGGCTCGGCGTACTCGAACAGCTCCACGTGGGCGTTGGCGGCGCGCAGCATGGCCACGCGGCCCCGGGCGCCGGGCAGCGCGGTGATGGCCTCCATCTCCGGCCCGTCGAACGTCGACACGAACACGACCGAGAGCCCGACGACGTCGCGGTAGAAGGCCAGCATCGTGTCGAGGTCTCGCGTCGAGATGGAGGTGTGGTGGATGCCTCGGATCATCGGGCGAACCTACCGCCCCGTCGCTACGAGCCCTTCAGGTTGAGGACCTGGCGCAGCGTGTGCTGCACGCGCACGAGGTCGGCCTGGTCGGTCATGACCCGGTCGATGTCCTTGTAGGCGTCGGGGATCTCGTCGACGAGCGCGTCGGCGTCGCGCGCCTGCCAGGTGCGGCCCGCCATGCGCGCGGTCAGGTCGCGGCCCGAGAACTGCTTGCGGGCCGCGGTGCGGCTGAGCCGGCGACCCGCGCCGTGCGAGCACGACGAGAAGCTGGCGGCGTTGCCCAGTCCCTCCACCACGTACGTTGCGGTCCCCATCGAGCCGGGGATCACCCCGCGGTCGCCCACGTCGGCCTTGATGGCGCCCTTGCGGGTGAGCCACACCGGTCGGCCGTCGTGCACCTCGCGCTGGGTGAAGTTGTGGTGGCAGTTCACGCGGCTGCGCTCGCGGCCCTTGCCGACGGCGCGGAACAGCACCGCGAGTGCGGCGTTCATCATCGCCTCGCGGTTGGCCAGCGCGTAGTCCTGCGCCCACAGCATGTCGGCGATGTACGCGTCGAAGTCGTCGGTGCCCTCGCTCAGCCATGCCAGGTCGGCGTCGGGCAGCTTGTACCGCAGCGTGTGCGCCAGCTTGCGGGCCACCTTGATGTGCGAGGTGGCCAGCTGGTTGCCCACGCCGCGGCTACCCGAGTGGAGCACGACCCACACGGCGTCGCGCTCGTCGAGGCACACCTCGACGAAGTGGTTGCCCGAGCCGAGCGTGCCGTACTGCGACAGCACCTTGCGCTGCTGCTGGTCGGTCAGCTCGGTGTGGGGGCGCCGCTTGGTGACGAACACGCTGGCGCCGTCGAGCGAGTCGCGCCGTTCGCCGCGCGGGCCGATGCCGGCGGGAATGGCGCGCTCGAGCGACGAGAGCACCGGCTCGAGCGCGTCGGGTAGGTCGCCCGCGCCCAGGTCGGTCTCCACGGCGATCATGCCGCAGCCGATGTCGACGCCGACGGCGGCCGGGATCACGGCGCCGATGGTCGGGATGACCGAGCCGACGGTGGCGCCCTTGCCGAGGTGGGCGTCGGGCATGAGGGCGATGTGCCCGGCGATGATGGGCAGGCGCGCCGCGGCCTGGGCCTGGCGGACCGTCACGTCGTCGATCTCGCTGGCCCACGACCACAGGGTGTCGGAGAGCTGGGTTGCGACCATAGGGCGGCCATCGTGCCCCAGCTCCCCGACGCCAGGTCGTGTGATTACACCGGCGGTGCGATCGGCGTGACGTCGGCGGTGGGCGCCATCCGGGTCACCACGGCCACCGTCTTGCCCTGCGTCACCGCGGCGTACGACACGGTGATCCCACCGTTCGGCTCGAGCACCATGTCGGCGTCGACCGTGGCCGACTCCGAGCCGAGCGCGGCGCCCGGGTACGACACCCGCAGGTGCTGCCCGTCGCCGCCGGCCTTCACGAACGCCACGGTGGCCGGGGCCGACAGCGTGGTGAGCGCTTCCTTCGGGGCCGCCTCGCTGGTGGCCTCGTTCCACTCGCCGCCGGGATCGCGCACCCACACCTGGGGCGGCACCTGCAGGTACTCCACCGACGCGCCGCCGCTCGTCAGGGTGAACAGGCTGTTGACGCCGACGACCCGGCCCGCCACGTTGGTGCTCCGGTCGCCGGCGGTGACGTTGGTGTCGACGTCGTAGCCGACGCGGAGCGTCTCGACCGCCTTGGCCAGCAGCGCCGGTGCGTCGATCGTGGGCCCGGTCGGCACGGTGGCGGTGGTCCCGACCGCGGCCGTCGGTGTGGCCGGGGCCGGTGCCTTCTTGGCGGTGGTGGCCTGCTTGTCCGCCAGGGTCGTGGAGCCGTCGGAGGTGGCGACCAGCGAGGCGTCACGGCCGCCCGAACCGCTGCACGCCCCGAGGATGAGGACGAGCGCGGCCACGGCGGCCGCCCCGAAGGGCGACCGCCGCAATGCCGAGCTCGTGGCCTTGACCACCATCAATCGTCGTGGCCCTTGTCGCCGCCGCCGTTGTGGTCGCCACCCTTGTCGCCGCCACCCTTGCGAGTGTCGCCGGCCTTGCGCTCGCCGGCCGAGGTCGGCGTCGTCGAGGTGGGCACGTTGACCTTGGGCGGCGTCTTGACCGCCGGGTCGGTGCAACGCTTGCCGCTCACGTTGATCGAGAGCGCCGCAGGGCCACCCTCGTCCGACGTGGTGAGGCGGATGCTGACGCGGTCGCCGGTGGCGAAGCGGACGCTGATGCCCTTGGCCCCGTTCTCGGCCGTCGCGCCCTCGGGCGTGGTGCCCTTCACGGTGAGCGTGCCGTCGGTGCCGACGTTGTAGTTGATCGTCGCCTTGGTCTTGCCGTCGCACAGCAGGCCGGTCCACGTCTTGTCGCCGGCCAGTTCGGCCAGGGACTTGCGCTGGATGTCACGGCCGGTCAGCGTCACTCGCAGGCTGGCGTGGCCCTTGCCGTCGTCCTCGTCGTGGGAGACGGTGACCATGATCGTGAGCACCTTGCGGAAGCCGTCGCGGGTGAACTCCACGCGGCCACCAGCCGAGGTGTTCTCGTCGTCGTCGTCGTCGTGCTTGCCGGCCCCGTTCCAGGCGCCGAGCTCGTTGGCCACGATGCCGTCGCCGGGCGTGACGTCGCCGAAGGCGAACGTGGGCATGCCGGCGTCGTTGCCGATGGTGTACTTCACGGACGACTTCGACTTCGTGCCGAACACGTCGGCCGCCCAGGTGTTCGTGCCGACCAGGTTGCCCAGGTCGCTGGTCTTCACGCCGAACGACATCTGGTTCTTCTTGGCGCTGACCGACACGGTGGTCGACCCGTCGGTGTTGCTGGCGAAGCGGACCTTGGTCGGCGTGACCTTGGTGGCGGTCATGTCCGCCGGCTTGCCAGCCGCGTCGGTCACGTTGACGGCGGTGATGTCGCCGGTGTCGGTGCTGAGCTCGAGGCCGATGTTCAGCGGCACGCCGAGCAGGGTGATCGTCGCCTCGGCCCCGCCGGTCTGCGCGATCGGTTGGTTGGTGCCGGCACTCGCCGCGGTCGCCAGACCGAGCGTGCCGACCCCGGCCACCAGGCCGATGGCCGCCGTCCAGATTCGTCTCATCGTGTCTCCTGTCGAGGGCGGCCGTCGGATTGACCCGCCTGGGGGCGGCCGCTTTGGGGTACACAGTACGAATCGCTCGTCCTGACCTGGGCCAACGCTCGTCCAACCCTTCGTCAGCAATCCGGCAGGTACTGCCGCACCTTTTGTCCCGATCCGACCAAACCCCTGCGTGCGGCCAGCCGCGGCGGCCGCTCGGCGAAGCGGCCCGGGGCGGCTGACCCCCGCGCCGCTCGGTCGCCCCACCTCTCGGTCGCCGCACCTCTCAGTCGCCCCACCTCTCGCATTTGTTGCGCGTGACCCACCCTGTGGGCCGGGCTGGTCGCAACAAATGCGCGAGAGCGCGTGGTCGCCGCCACGCACGGTGGCACCCGGAGCCGTCAGGCCGCGACACGAAGTCGGGCGATGGCCAGGATGTCGTCCACGGCGGCGTGGAGCTGGTGCTTCACGTCGAGATCGGTGACCCGGATCGTCTGGACGCCCAGGCGGGCGACCTGGCGGTCCCGCCGCTTGTCGTACTGGCTGTCGACCCGTCCGCCGTGCCACCCGACGTGATCGACCTCCACGGCGAGTCGGAGCTGGGGCCACCACAGGTCGGGGTGGATCGTCGAACGGTCGGGCAGGGTCACCTCCACGCGGCGCAACGCCATTGGCATGCCGCGCCGTCGCAGCGCGATGTCGAGTCGTACCTCGAGATCGGAGGCGGCTGGCCGCCGCCAGGCCGGCCGGCTGCCGAGCACCCGCCCGAAGCGGCTCGATCCCGGCCGTCCGCGTGCCCGGAGCTCGCGTGCCGTGGCGTGGAGCTCGGGGAGCGTGTGGAGCCGTCGGTCGAGGATCTGTTCCATGATCGACTCGACGGCGTCGTCGGGGAGCGTCGCCGACAGGTCGAAGAGGGTGCGCGCCGCCGTCGTGTGGCGGATGCCGTCGGGCCTGAAGATCACGTCGCACGGCCGGAGGAGCCGGGTGTGGTGGACGATCACGTCGGCGGGTCGAATGCCGCTGTCGCCCGCGAGCGTGACCTCGACCCCGTCGGTGGTTCCGACCCGGCGAAGGCCGAGCACCCGCGCTGCGGTCCGGTGCGACGCCACCACCCCACCGTGTGCGGCGCAGGCAATCCCGATCCGTTGGTCGTAGCTCGGCGTGACGCCGTTGAGCACGTACACGTTCGTGGTTGGATGGAGGAGCTCGCCACTGCGGGTCCAACGCTCGATCTGGTGGTCGCTGGCGCCGAGGCGACGAAGGTCGCGCAGCGCGAACACGCCGTGGTGCGTGGCGGCGTGGGCCCGGTGAGCTCGGTTGAGCGGCACGGTGGTGCCTCCTGGGTCACGGTCCGATCGACCTCGGCGCTGCACTGCTGTGACATGCAAGCTGACGCCGTGCCGTGGCTCCCGACGCACGCGCATCAAATGCGCGCAGCCCGCCATCCACCGGCCGTTGGTCGCATCAAATGCGCAGAGGGCGGGTTGGGCCAGAGGGCGGCCCGGGCGGCCGGCACCGGCCGGTCAGGCGCGGCCCATGGCCCGGGTGACCAGGAGCTCGACCGCCACGCGGTCGGGGCGGTCGCCGGGCTGGCGGTAGCGGGCGGCGTAGCCGGCGACCGCAGCGGCCACGTGTGCCGGGTCGTCGCTCACCGTCACCGGGCCCTCGAACGTGAGCCATCGGCCGCCGTCGACCTGGCACACGGCCCCCAGCCCGCCGGCCGCCACGTTGCGGGCCTTCACCGACGAGGCGAAGGTGATGATTCGCACGAGACGTTCCTCGGGGTCGTACGAGAAGCCGACCGGGGCCACGTGCGGGGTGCCGTCGGGCCGCAGTGTGGTGAGCGTGGCCACGATCCGTTCCCGGAGGAAGGCAAGCGCCGACGGGGGAAGGTTCGCGGGGTCGAGCGTCGCCATCGACGAATCATGCCCCACCGCCGGATCACTCCATGGCGATGGCCCGCAGCACGTCGAGGCGCCCGACCCGGCGGGCCGCCCCGGTGGCGGCGAGAAGCCCGAGCGCAGCGGCCAGCAGGCCCATCACGACGAACTGCCACACCGGCACGACCGACTCGGTGAAGCCCTGGCTGCGCAGGCTGCGCATGATGGCCACGCCGAAGCCAGCGCCGAGCGCGCAGCCGATCAACACCCCGAACACCGAGATCGTGATCGCCTCCCATCGCACCATCGTGCGACCCTGCCGTCGGTGCATGCCGACGGCGCGCAGCACGCCGATCTCTCGCGTGCGTTCGGCGATCGACAGCTTCATGGTGTTGGCCACACCGATGGTGGCGATGACGATCGAAATGGCGAGCAGGATCGTGATGAACGTCACGAACGGT
>JANPGL010000356.1:0-14155 GCA_031423915.1 Actinomycetes bacterium
CACGTTCGTGAACGACGTGCTTGACGCCAGCTACGTCGACGGGTCCTGGAAGAAGGCGTTCGACGGCACCGTCGGCAAGAGCGGCCAGACCGCTCCCGCCCCGCCCGCCGTCAACCGGTACTGAGCATGCGGTCGGTGTCCGGGGTCGTAGCGGCCCCGGACACCGGTGCGCACCCGATCGTGAGGGAACGAGCGTCACCGTGAACGTCGTCGTCGACAACCTGGACACCTATCTGGCGGGCATCCGCACCACGCTCGCGTTGTCGGTGTTCTCGTTCCTGCTGGCGCTGGCGATCGGCGCGGTGGTGGCCTCCTTGCGGGTCAGCCCGCTCCGGCTGCTGCGCACGATCGGTGCGGTGTACGTCGAGGTGTTCTTCAGCCTGCCGCTGCTGGTGTGGGCGCTGCTGTTCTTCTTCGGGTTCCCGAAGATCGGCATCACGTACGGCCGGTTCGGTTCCGCCGTGGTCGTCCTCGGCACGTTCACGGGCGCGCTCGTGGGTGAAGCCCTCCGGTCGGGCATCAACACCATCCCCATCGGGCAGGGCGAGGCCGCCCGGGCCATCGGTCTCCGGTTCGAGCAGGTGCTGTGGCTCGTGGTGCTCCCGCAGGCCGTGCGCACCATGATCGGGCCGCTCGGCAGCATCTTCCTGGCGCTGGTGCGCAACAGCGCGGTGGCGGCCATCGCCATGTCCGTCGACGACCTCATGTGGCGATCGGATCAGCTCACGACGGCCACCGCCCGACCGGTGGAGGTGCTGGCCGGCACGTTCGTTGCCTACCTCGTGTTGACCGTGCCGGGCACGTGGGTCGTGAACGCCTTGGGCCGTCGCTACCGGTTCGACCGATGACGATCACGGCGTTCATCGACGCACCGGGCCCCCGTGGCCGCCGGCGCCAGCGTGTCGCCACTGCCGTCACGGCCGTGGTCGTGGTCGTCGTCGTCCTCGTCGCCTACCGGCGGCTCGACACCCGCGGGCAGTTGGCGGGCGAACGGTGGAAGATCTTCACGGACGGCGGCGTGTGGGAGTTCTACGTCCGCGGGTTCGGCCAGACGCTCAAGGCGGCGGCCGTGGCCGGTGCCATCGCGGTGTCCCTCGGTCTGCTCCTGGCGTTCGGGCGGCTGGCCCGCACGGCCGCCTTGCGCTGGGCGGCCATCGCCTACGTCGAGGCCTTCCGCGCCGTGCCGCTGGTGCTGCTCATGTTCTTCGCCCTGCTCGGCCTGCCGAAGCTCGGGCTCGATCTCGGGCCGTTCTGGTCGGTGGTGTTCGGGCTCACGCTGTACAACGCCGCGGTGTTCGCCGAGATCTTCCGGGCCGGCATCCTGGCGTTGCCTCGCGGCCAGACCGAGGCGTCCTACGCCATCGGCCTGCGCTACTGGCAGGCCATGCGGCTGGTGATCGTGCCGCAGGCGTTCCGGGCGATGGTGCCCGCGCTGGTCAGCCAGCTGATCGTGCTGCTGAAGGACACGTCGCTCGGCGCACTGGTGAGCTACGAGGAGCTGCTGCGCCGTGCCCAGATCACCGGGGAGTTCTCCCGCAGCCCGCTGCAGGCCCTCACGGTCGCCGCGTTGTTCTACGCCGTCGTCGTCTACGGCCTGAACCATCTGGCCCGCCGGCTCGAGCGGGGTCGGCCGAGCGGCCCGCTCGGCGCCGACCTCCCGGTCGAGACGGCGCTGGCCACCGCCACCGGCACGTAGCCCGTCGCCGCGCTCGGCCGAGCGAACTTCTCCGAACCATTCCGTGGATGCCCTCGTCAGACGAGGGCATGAGGAACGGACACGACCTGATGGAGATGCGCCGGCCCGCCGGCGACCTGACGCCCGAGCTGCTGAACACCTCCGTGTGGACCGACGAGATGGTGGCGCTCGCCGGCATCCCGATCGTCGACGCCCCGTTCGTGACGGTGGGCGGCGGCATGGGGTCGTTCGTGATGGTCGACCTGCTGCGCATCGCCGGCGTGCCGGCCTCGAGCATCCGGTCGCTCTCGAACATCGACCACCCGTGGCAGACCTACGAGTACCTCACCCGGTGCTCGCAGATCCCCCGGCACGAGCGCATCCGCTCCGACTCGTCGGGCTGCCCCGACAACATCTGGGCCTTCCCCTCCTACGCGGTGCGCGAGGCCTGGGCCGACAAGACCGTCGCGCCGCTGGCCAGCGTCGCCCTCGAGCCCGTGGTCACCGACTACTGGACGCCCCGCGCCGGCCAGGTGTTCACCTCGCTCGGCCGCGAGTCGGCTCGCATCGGCTACCCCGACATGCTGGCCCGCGGCCAGGTGCGCATGGTGCGGCGCCGCCGCGACGGCGGCTACTTCACGATCCTGACGCCGCCGGCCGGCACCAGCGCCACCAAGCGCATCGCCTACCGCGGCTGGTACGTGCACCTGGCGGTCGGTTACCCGGGTCTCCAGTTCCTGCCCGACCTGCAGAAGTACCGGGCTGAGCACGGCGACACGACCCGCATCGTCAACGCCTACGAGCCCCACGAGCACGTGTACGAGGCGCTCAAGCGCCAGCCGTGCACCGTGCTGGTGCGCGGCGGTGGCATCGTCGCCTCACGTGTTTTGCAGCGCCTGATGGACGACCGCGAGCACCACGGCGCCCGCACCCACATCCACCACCTGTTCCGCACCTACGTGTCGGGCAAGCACGGCGACTCGGTGTTCTCGCGCCGCAAGGGTGGCGGCGGGTTCGCCTACTCGGGCTTCAACTGGCCGAAGGCGGCGTGGGGTGGGCAGCTGAAGGAGCGCTTCGAGCGGCTGGAAGGCGAGGAGCGCGCCGCGCTGTACAAGCAGCTCGGCGGCGCCCACACGCCGCAGCGCAAGAGCTGGCAGCGCCAGAAGGAGCGGGCCTCGACGGGCGGCTGGTACCAGACGTACCAGGGCGTCATCACCGGCATGGTGCCCAGCACCCGCGGCGGCATCGTGAGCGACGTGCGGCCCGACAACGGGTCGCCGTACTCGCTCGAGGCCGACTTCATCATCGACTGCACCGGGCTGGAGGGCGACATCCGCGAGCACCGCGTGCTGAGCGACCTGCTCGACCACTCGGGCGCCGGGCGCAACCCGCTCGGCCGGCTCGACGTGGAGCGTTCGTTCGAGGTGCGTGGCACCGCCAACGGCGCGGGCCGCATGTACGCCTCGGGGGCGGCGACGCTCGGCGGCTACTACGCCGGCGTCGACACGTTCCTCGGCCTGCAGTACTCGGCGCTGGCCATCACCGACGACCTGTCGACCCGCGGCTTCTGCAAGCACGTCGGCCCGTTCCGTTCCACCGCCCAGTGGCTGCGCTGGGCCCGCAACCGTCCCGTCGACTGAAGGAGCACGATCATGACCCCGACCATCATCGGCCGCTGGCAGACGCGCATCGCGCTCCTCGCCACCGTCGGCCTCGCCTGGACCCTGCTGCTCACGCCGTTGCTGCCCCGCCGGGGCGCTGCGCTCGCTGACACCTACCAGCTGACGCTGCTGGCGCTGGCCATCACCGCCCTCGTGGGCGCCGTGGTGTGGGATCCGATCTACCACGCCCTCCAGCAGTTCCGGTGGGAGAAGGACTGGCCCAGCCTGTTCGCGCTGCTCACCGGCGCCAACGAGGGGGTCACCACCTGGTTCGTGCTGCGCCAGTTCGGTGCGGTGCCGCCGTGGTCGTTCGTCGCCCTGTTCGCCACGACGTGGCTGCTCGTGTGGTTCGTCGTCATCGGTCCCATCCGCATCGTGCTCCTGCGCCGCCGCTTCACCGGCGGCCGGGTGCTCGACGCCTGAGCGCTCGAGGTGTCCCTCATGCCCGCTGTCCGTACCGCCACCACGACCGGCCTCTTCTGCTCCCGTCAACACTTCAACGATCCCCGCGCCCGCTTCTGCGCCTATTGCGGCGTATCGATGGCCCAGGCCAGCCTGCTGCTCGTGGAGGGCCCCCGCCCGTCGCTCGGCGTGCTGGTGTTCACCGACGGCACGGCGGTGCCGCTCGACCGCACCGTGTTGGTGGGGCGCGACACGCCGAACGACGCCCGGGTGCGCCGCGGCGAGGCGGTGGGGCTCACGCTCGGCGACCGCGCCGGGCACCTGAGCCGCCTGCACGCCGAGGTTCGTCTGGAGGGGTGGGAGGTGCAGCTCGTCGACCATGCCTCGACGAACGGCACGTTCGTGTACGACGAACGCCACCGCACCTGGCACCGGCTCGCCCCGAACCACCCGTACCTGCTGACGCCGGGCGCCAGCCTGGCGTTCGGCCGCTACACGGCGATGTTCGCGTCGCCGCTGCGGCCGGCCGCGGCGTGACGGTCAGCCGATGCGGGGGAACGCCTTCAGGTACGGCACGGTGAGGTTGCCGTTGACCCACTCGGTCGGCTTGTAGCTGATGGACCACCGGAGGTACGCGTCGCTCGCGAAGTCGAAGCGCAGCGGCAGGCTCGGCTTGCCCGTCGAGGGGTTCTGGATGAAGGCGGCGTCGGGCGGCGGCTGGTAGCCGACGATCGGCTCGGCGGGCCGTAGGAGGCCCTCCGCGGCGAGCGTGTCGAGCACCAGCTGCTCCATGCGGTCGGAGATGGCCGCGTCGATGGAGCCGTAGTCGTCGGCGGCGTCGGTCGGCACGCTCTTCTGCCAGGCGTCGAACAGGAGGTCCGTGCCCTGCGAGACCGCCAGCTTGCCCCACGGCCCGGCGGGGGTCGGCACCATGGGCAGGTCGATGGCCACCTTCAGCAGGTCGGCCCACCGCTTCTGTGCGGTGGCGGCGCGGGACTGGTCGCCCGAGTCGCCGACGTAAGCGTTGTGCACGACGAAGCCGAGCACGTCGGCACCCTGGCTGGCCGCATTGGCCAACGGCACGAGCGTGCGTCGGTCGCCACCGCCACCGAGCTCGGTGAGCAGATCGGCGGCGACCGTGGGGTTGTCGATCGCCAGCTGCTGGGCGGCGTAGCCGAGCCGCAGTCGTTCGGTGGTGAGCACCGCCGCCAGGAGCAGCTCGGCGTCCTTCGGGTTCGTCCCGATCGTCTGGACGACGGTTGCCATCATCTCCTTGGTGGTGGTGAGCCCGTACGGACCGCTCGGCGGGAAGCCCGGGTTGCCTTGCGAGTACCACGGCGCGCCGGGGTCGATGGGGCCGTTGGCCTGCCGGGCCGTGAACAGGTCGGGCATGTAGCTGGCCACGATCTGGGCCAGCGCGTGGCGGGTGCCTTCGGGCGCGTACCACCCGTCGTCGTGGAAGATGCCCCACCCGCCGGCGCCTTTGCCCGTGCTCAAGGCGACGATGGCGATGACCTGCGAGGCGATCTGGGCGGATCGCATGCCGGTGCTGTCGCCGTCGCGCAGCTCGGTGGTGGCGGCCGCCACGGCGGCGCCGAAGCCGGCGCCGTCGTCGGTGGGCCAGCGGCGGTCCTCGAACAGGTAGGTGAGGCGCTCGAACAGCACCCGGTCGGCGCCGTCGATGGTGCGGTGGACGACGGGGCCGCGCATCAGGAACGTCTGCGCGGCGACGGGGTCGGCGCCGAGCGCGTCGAGCAGGCTGGCCATCGGGTCGAAGGCGTGGAGCCCCTCGGGCGTGCGGGCCCCGCCGTACCAGTCGTACGACTGCGAGCGCGGCTCCCACAGCGGCATGCCGCCCACCGAGTTGGCCCGTTCGTACGTGTAGACGCCTTCGGTGGTCAGGGCGAGCACGTCGCTGTCGAGGGGGCCGTAGGTGGTGAGCAGCGCGATGGCGCCGCCCTGAGCGGGGTAGCGCGCGTCGGTCGCCTCGGCGCTGATGGCCGTGACCCAGGCGTTCGGGTCGGACGCCACGCCGGCGAACGCGCCCTCACCGCGGCTGGCGGTGGCGTACGTGTGCCCGAGCGCTTCGAGCAGTGCGGTGTGGCGAGCCGCCCAGGCGTCGCGCTGCTCGGGCGTGGACATCCCCATGGAGAGTGCGTCGGGGTGGACGTAGCCCGACTTCAGGATGGCGGCGCCGGCGCCGTCGATGCCGAGCTGGGTGGTGAAGCCGAGTGCGAACGACGGGTCGTCGGCGCCGGCGGCGATGCGGGCCACCAGCTCGGGGCCGGGTTGCCCGTCGACGGCGGCGAGCTCCTGTGCGGCGCGGCGACCGTCGGCCACCTTGATGGGGTCGGGGCCGAGGTAGGCGAGCAGCTCGGCGTCGGCGCGCCGCGCGTCGTCGTGGAGGGTGGCGCCCACGATGTCGGGCATCGGGTACGCCGCCAGGTTGGCGCGCGCCTTCAGGACGTTGGCCAGCAGGGTGAGCCCCTCGTCGGCGTCGGCGGCCAGCGCGGCGGGCGCCGTGCCGTCGAGCCAGGCGGCGTCGAACCACTGGAGCACGCCGGTGCGGATGTCGGCGGTCTGGTCGGCCGTGGAGCGCACGAGGTCGGCGAGGGCCAGGACGGCGTACGGATCGATGATGACGGACGTGGGCATGGTGGGGACCTCCACGCACCTGTCGACCGCGCCGGCAAGGGGGCGTGACAGCGGCCGCGGGACGGGCCGCAGGCTGATCGTTCGCTACGCCGCGGTGATGGGGTGTCGGCGGTGGGCCGGCCACTGGATCACGTTGCTGCGCGGCTCGTCGTCGACCATCTGACGCCGGCAGGCGTCGATGAGCATCCGGTTGTGGCGGATGGCGACGAGGTCCTCGACCGAGTCGATCGCCTCGTCCATCGTGACGCCGTGCTCGAGGCGGTCGAGCACGGCCTCGGCCACGATCGAGCGGGCGTCTCGCACGCCGGCGCGCGCCGCCGAGCGCACCAGCGCCTCGGTCCGCACGAGGTGGAACGCCCCGATCATCTCCTCGTCGAACAGCTGCTGCAGTGTCGACCACGCGTCCATTTCAAGCTCCTCCCGCTTGCCCGTCGTCAGTCGATCAGCCCCAGGTGAACGGCGAACGACACCGGTGTCACCTGACGGGGGCGCGGAGCCGAACACTGCGCCCTACGATGCCCGCCCGATGTCGCACCTCGCCCACGGCTACGCGTCGGTCGCCGTCGTCGTGACCGTGGTCGCCGTGAGCGCCGCCATCATCGACCGGCGCGAGCGGCGCATCCCGAACCGGCTGGTGCTCGTCGGGTTCGTCGCCACGGTCGTGGCCATCGTCGTCGGAGGCCTCGTCGACCACCGGCTGGGTGACGCCGCGCTCGGCGCGCTGGCCGGCGTGGGCGGCTACGCCGCACCGTTGCTGGCGTTGCACCTGGCGTCGCCGGGTGCCATGGGGTTCGGAGACGTGAAGCTGGGGGTCGTGCTCGGCGCCGGGCTCGGCGCTGGGCACCCGGTGCTGGCCCCGCTCGGGCTGCTGTACGGCATCGTCGTGGCCATCGTCCGGCGCGTCGCCCTTCGGCGGCTCGACGGGCACGAGGCGTTCGCCCCCGCGCTCGCCGTCGGCCTCGTGCTGGCGTTGGCCACGGGTGGCGTGAGCGTGCGCGCGCTCGGTCTCCACTGGTTTTCCTGACGGTCGCTGTCACAGCGTCGCCCCGGCGCGGTCGGAGGAAGGCATGTGGCGCGCCGACGGTGTACGGAGGTCCAGCAGACGGTCAAGACTCGGTGCAGACGTATTGGCGACCGGCGAAACCGGACTCGGGCCAGGAGTACGTTCCCGCGCGGTGAGCGTCGGCCGGTGGGGGCATGGGGGTGGGACGGCGTGCGCGTCTCCGCGGCCGCTCCTGTGCCGGGTGCGCGGCGCGCGTGCCGCCTCACTGCCCGCATCCGCTCGACGGGAGGCATCGTGGCCCGCTCCGAGCTGACCTCTGCCGGCCGGCCCGCAGCGGCGCCCACCGCTCCCGTCGGTCGACCCGTCGCACCCAGCCGCCGGGCCAACCCGCGCCTGGTGATCGTGGCGCTGCTGCTCGGCCTCCTCGTGGCGGCCGGCGCGCTCAAGGCCATGTCGGTGGCGTCGAAGCGTGCACCGGCCTTGGTGCTCACCCGTGACGTCCCCGCCGGCACGGTGATCACGTCCGAGATGCTCGGCACCGTGTCGTTGGCATCCGACGGGCCCATCGGCGCGCTCGCCGGTGGCGATCGCGCCACGGTCCTCGGCCGCACGGCGCGGCACCGTCTGGCGGGAGGAGAGCTGCTGCGGGCCAGCGACCTGACCGACGAGGTGCCCGTCGGGCCCGAGCAACGCCGCGTCGGGCTGCGCCTCGACCGCGGCCACTTCCCGTTCGACCTCGAGGCGGGCACCCGCGTGCGCGTCGTCGCCGACGGCAACGGCTCGTTCGTGGCGCTGGTCGCCCGCTTCGTGAAGGACGAGGACGGCAACGCCGACGTCGTGCTCGTCGTCAACGACGTCGACGCCGACGCGGTGGCGCGCGGCACCCAGTCGGGCAAGGCATCGCTCGTGGCCGAGTCGAGCCCGTGACCGCCGTGCACCCGCGCCAGGCGGCGCCGCCGGCGAGCGGCCCCGCAACACCCGAGGATCACCTCGGCATCGTGGCCGTCACCCAGTTGCGGGGCGGCCCCGGCGGCACCACGTTCGCGCTCGGGCTCGCCGCCGCGGCCGCCGAGCACGGCACCGCCTGGCTCGTCGAGGCCGACCCGGCCGGCGGCGTGCTCGTCGGGCGGTGCGAGCAGCTCAACGGCACCCGCTCGCTCGTCGACCTCGCCTTCCCCGGCCCCCACGCTCCCGGTGGCACCCTCGAGCTGGCCACGGCGGCGGCCCAGCCGCTCGGCCACACGCGTGTGGTGATCGCGCCCGAGGCGCCGGCGCAGGCCTACGAGTGCGTGGCCCGGCCACGCCATCGGTGGCCCTCTCAGCTGCGCTCGCTGCCCGGCCGGGTCGTCGTCGACTGTGGGCGCCTGTTCCCCGGCTCGCCCGCGCTCGACCTGTTGCGCCAGGCCGATGCCGTCGTCGTCGTGGTGCCCGCCGAGGGCGGCGATGTCTACCGCTTCGTGCAGTGGGCGTCGGAAGGTCAACGCGTCGTCGAGTCGCCTCTCCTCGTCACGAACGGCCCGGGGCGCTTCACGCCCCGCGCCGTGGCGCGCGAGGTCGGCGACGCCTATCTCGGTGCGTTGCCGTTCGCACCGCGCGAAGTCGAGCTCCTCGAGCGCGGCGCTTCCACCACGCATCGCCAGCTCTATCGCTCCGAGCTGGTGCGGGCGCTGCTGGGTCGACTCCAGTCGATCGACGCCGTGCTCGCCGCCGCGCCCCGCCGGGGGGTGCCGCGATGACGTTGCGCGCCGAGGAGCTGGAACGGATCTCCACCGACGTGCGCGAGCGCTTCGGCTCGCGCCTGCCCCCGCGCCCGCTGCCGGGCGAAGTGGAGCACCCCGAGCAGCGCCGCATCCGCGAGGAGCGCACCGTCTGGGTGCTGAGCGAGCAGATCATGGTCGAGCTGAACCGGGAGCGCATCGACACCGGCGCCCGTGGGCTCACCGACGACGACATCGACGCCGTCATCCAACGCATCCTCGACGGGCTGTTCGCCATCGAGAAGCTGGCCGACGCCATGCGCGACCCCGACGTCGAGAACGTCATGGTGAAAGGCGCAGGCCCCGTTCGCGTCGAGTACGCCAGCGGCCGCACCGAGTACCGCCCCCCGATCGCCGCCACCGACGACGACCTCCTCGCCATCATCCGCGACCAGGCGCTCGCCGCCGACCGACCGTTCAGCTATCGCGTGCCCTACGTCGATCTCCAGCTCCCCGACGGGTCACGGTTCCACGCCGAGGGCTTCGACATCGTCGACGCACCGATCGTCACGGTGCGTCGGCCGCGCCTCGTCGAGGTCGACCTGCCCGAGCTCGTCGGGTACGGCACGGTCGACCCCGGGCTGGCCGACCTGCTCACGCGCGCCGTGCGCGCCGGCATGGTCATCGTCGTGTCGGGGCTGATGAACAGCGGGAAGACCACGCTGCTGCGCGCGCTGTGTCTGTCGGGCATCCGGCCCGACGAGGTCATCGTGACGGTCGAGACCGACTTCGAGCTCGGTCTCCACCGGGTCGGCCGGTTCGAGTTCGTGTCGGCCAAGCAGAGCCGCATCCCCGCCACGGCCGACGCCGCCGACGGCGACGTGTTCGACTGCGCCCGGCTGATGGAGCTGGCGGTGCGCAACAACGCCACGCGCGTGCTCGTGGGCGAGATCCGCTCGGGTGAGGCGGCCGCGTTCGTCGACGGCATCAGCGTGGGCCGCGGCGCCATGTCGACCGTCCACGGGTTCAACGCGGCCGACGGCCTGGCCCGCATCGGCCGCCTCATGAACCGCCACGACGACGTCGAGCTGGCCACCGCGCTCGACATGCTCTACAACAACGTCGACCTCGTCGTGCACGTCGAGCGCTCGGCCAGTGGCCGCTACGTGCGCGAGGTGATCGCGCCGTCGGTCGAGGGCACGATGCTGAAGGTCACGCCGCTCTGGGCGCCCGGCGCCGACCGTCGCGCCGTGCCCGTCGGCATGCTGCCGGCGCCGCTGCTGGAGCGCCTGCTCGAGGACGATCCGGGCTTCGATCACCTGGCCCTGCAGCAACCGCCGCGCTACCGCCCCCTGGTCAAGCCGACGTTCGTGCACGAGGCGGTGCCCGCATGACGCCGCTGCTGTGGGCCCTGCTGCTCGGCGCGCTCACCGCGCTGGCGGTCATCGTCGCCGGCCTGGCCCTGCGCCCCCCGTCGCCGGGCCCCGCCGCGCCGGCGACCGCCGCCGTCGACCGGCGCGTCGGACGACGCGCGCTCGAAGGGCTGATCGCCGGGCTGGTGGTCCTGGTCGTCACCCGATGGGTGGTGGTCGGCGTGGCGGTGGCGGTCGGCGTCGCCCTGCGAGGCCGCGTGTTCGCCGGCTCCGGCGCGGCGGCCGAGCGGGCCCACGTGGAGGCCATCGCGCTCTGGCTCGAAGGCGTGCGCGACGCCCTGCGCTCCGACGCGTCGCTGCAGCAGGTGCTCTACCGCGTCGCTGCCAACCCGCCCGCGCCGCTGGCCGACGCGCTCGGCCGCTTCGAGCGGCGCGGCCGTCAGGGCGTGCCGCTCACCGAGGCGCTGGCGCTGCTCGCCGACGACGTCGCCCACCCGACGGCCGACGTGGCCGTGGCGTCCATGGCGCAGTCGCTCGAACTGTCGGGCGGACGGGTGCGTCAGCAGCTCGACGAGCTGGCCGCCACGGCGCGACACGAGCTCGCCATGCGCGAGCGCGTCGATCGCATCCGGGCCCGCTTCGACTTCGCCACCAAAGCGATGATGCTCCTCGCCGCGCTGATCATCGCGTACCTGTGGCTCGTCGGGCGCGTCACCGACTACTACCGCACCCCCACCGGCCAGGTCACGCTCGTGCTGCCGGTCGCTACGTGGGTGCTCTCGCTGGCGTGGATGCGCCACCTCGCCCGCTACGAGCTGCCGCGGCGCGTCCTGCAGCGCATCGCGCAGCCGGTGGTGGTGTCGTGAACCGGCCCTTCGTCGCCCTCGCGCTCGGCCTCGGTGCCGGCGCCGCCCTCACCACCGCGCTGCGGGCCGTCCGTCCGGCGCCCGTATCGCTCAGCGCCCTTCACCGACGCGTGCAGCCCGGCCGGGCCGCGCTCACCCCGGCGGGCCGACCGCAGGCGGCGGGCCGCCACGGCTGGGCCGACCGCCTGGCTCGCACCGGCCTCGGCGGCCGTCTGGCCGAACGGTTCGGCGACGACCTGTTCGTGGCCGAGGTGACGCTGCCCGAGCTCGTCGTGCAGATCGTCGTGGCCACGGTCGTGGGCTTCGTGACCGGCGCCGCGGTCATCGGTGCGTTCGTCGCCGCCGGCGTGGGGGTGGCGCCCGCGCTCGTCGCCGGCGCCTCCCTGCTCCTCGCCGCGGCCGGGACGGCGACGGCGATCGGCACGCTGCGCCGCCGGGCCGCCGCGACGCGCGCCCAGTTCCGCGACGGCGTCTCGCAGTACCTCACCCTGTGCTCGTCGGTGATGGCGGGCGGCCGCTCGGCCGAGTGGGCGGTGCGCTACGGGGCCTCGTCGGGCCAGGGCCGTGCGTTCGTCACGATCGACGCCGCCCTCGCGTCGGCGCCCGCCATGGGCCGCACGACGTGGGAGGCGCTCGCCTCGGTGGCCGAGGAGTGGAAGGTCGGCGAGCTGGCCGACCTGGCCGCCGCCATCGAGCGGGCCACGACCCTCGGCGGTGACGCCGCGGAGGCGGCCGGGGTCATCGCCCAGTCGATGCGGGCCCGCTCGCTCGACCTCGTCGAGCGCGCCGCCGACCGGGCCAACGTGAAGATGCTCGGTCCCACGTACCTGTTCCTCGCCGGCTTCGGCCTGTTCCTCGCCTTCCCCTTGCTCGACGAACTGTCGCGCAGCCTCTAGACCCACCAAGGAGCCATCGATGGACACCCTGCTCGGCGCCCAGGTCGCCGCCCAGAACTGGTACACCGACCGCCGTCGGACCATGGCCGAGTGGGTGCGGCGCGACGACGGCCAGGAGGCCGGCGTCGAGAAGCTCATCCTCATCGGCGCCGCCATCGCCGTGGCCGTGGCCGCCGGCGTGTTCTTCGTCGCCAAGTTCGGCGAGGCGAAGAACAACGTCGACACGCCCACGAAGATCTCGGTTCCCTGACCGCCGTGCGTCGTGCCCGTGGCGACGCTGGCGTGGTCGGCGCGGTCGAGCTGACCATCGTGACGCCGCTGCTCGTGCTGATGATCTTCGGCGTCGTGCAGATGGCGTTGTGCTGGCACGCGCGCAACATCGTGCAGGCCACGGCGGAGGAGACGAACCGCATCGCCACGGCGGCCGACGGTACCTGCGCGCAGGCCGAGCAGCGTGGCCTCGACCTCGGCGCGCGCCTCGGCGGGTCGTTCCTCGACGGGCCGGTGGCGGTCCGCTGCACGGCTGGTCCCACGGTCGTGGTCACGGTGTCGGGCAACGCGCTCTCGATCCTGCCCGGCATGCGCTTCGGGGTGCGCGCCGAATCCGAGACCGCCGCGCCGAAGGAGCGGTGATGGCGCGCGCCCGCCGCCTGCGCGGCGACGCCGGTCAGGAGATGGCGGTCGAGATCATGATCCTGCTGCCCGTCGTGCTTGGCCTCGTGCTGGCCACGGCGTGGGCCGGGCGCTACACGACCTCGCGCTCGCGTCTGGCCGACGTGGCCGGCGCCGCCGCCCGTGCCGCGTCGCTCGAGGGCGACGCGGCCGCCGGCCGGAGCGCAGCGACGCGCCTCGTCGACGGCTCGATCCTGCCGACGTCGTGCGACGCCGTCACGACCACCTACCGCGTGCGGGCGCCCGAAGCGGGCCGCGGTGCCTGGCGCGGCGGCGCGGTCACCGTCACCGTGGCCTGCACGGTGCGCAACACCACGCTCGCCGGCGTGTGGGTGCCCGGCACCACCCGCCTGTCGGGCACGGCCACCCATCCTGTCGACGCGTTCCAGGCGGGCTGAGCGATGCGACGCCGCCCGCGCCCCGGATGTGACGAGGGTACGGCCGCGCTCGGGATGATGGTGATGTTCCTCGTGCTGTTCCTCGCCGTCGGGCTCGTGTTCGACGGTGGCATGGTGCTGTCGACCCGGCGCCAGGTCATCACGGCGGCCGAGGCGGCGGCCCGGCAGGCGGCCGACCGCGCCGACCCGTTCACGGGAGCGCTGCCGCAGGCCGTGGCGCGCTCGGTGGCCGAGGCGTACGTCGCCGAGGTCGACGAGGGCCTGCGCGTCGTCGACGTGCAGGTGGTCGGCCAGCGCGTGGAGGTGGTCGTCGAGGCGACCGCGCCCGAGGTGTTCTTCCCCATGGCCGGGCGCGATCGGACGATCGTGCGCGAGGCCGGGACCGCGGAGGTACGACAGTGAGGAACGACCGACCCGTCGGCCGCCTGCGCGCGTTGGGTGCGCTCGGCCTGCTGCTGGCCACCGTGGTGGGAGCACCCGCCGCCATCCTGGCCGCCTTCGGCTGGCCGCTCACCCGCGGGGTGCTCGACCTGCGCCACTGGCCAGACGCGCTCACCGCCACCGAACTGTCGGACGACGCGGTCGTGCGCGTGTTCGTGACGCTGGCCCTGGTGCTGCTCGTCTACCTGCTCGGCTGCGCGCTCGCCGAGGTGGTGGCGCTCACCCGTCGCACCGAACGCCGGGTCCGCTCGCACAACCCGCTGTCGCAGTGGGTGCGCCACCTCGTTGCCGTCTCGGCCGTGCTGCTCAGCACCGCCCGCCCTGCGGTATCCCTGCCGTCGGCGGGCCCGGCGGCGACGGCGGCGGCGGTCACGGCCGTGGCGCCCGCGCCGCCGCCCTCGTCGCTCGGCGCCCGG
>JANPGL010000357.1:0-10118 GCA_031423915.1 Actinomycetes bacterium
GATGGTCGGGGTCGGGAATAGACCGGCAGAACCTTGTGTTCGCAAGCGCATGACGACGATCCCCGCCAGCCATGCCGACCTGCTCGACTCGAAGGCCCTCGCCCACGTCGCCACCATCGGGCCCGACGGCGCCCCGCAGAACAACCCCGTGTGGTTCGCCTACGACGGCACGCACCTGTTGTTCAGCCAGACGACCGGCCGCCAGAAGTACCGGAACCTGAAGACCTCCCCCGCCGTCGCGCTGTCGATCGTCGACCCGGCCAACCCGTACCGCAACCTCGAGGTGCGCGGCGTGGTGGACGAGATCGTCGACGACACCGACAACGCCTTCATCGACTCGATGGCCCAGAAGTACATCGACCAGCCGACGTATCCGTGGAACCAGCCGGGCGACCATCGTGTGGTCGTCAAGGTCCGCCCGGTCAAGACCAGCCAGATGGGCTGACACCGGCGCGTCCGCGCCTATCCTCGCCCGCATGGGGAGAGTCACCGCACCACCGATCACGCGGCACCAGCCGGCGCCGACGAGCAATCTGCCGATCACCGCCGAGCGCTACATCTCGCCGACGTGGCTGGCGCGCGAGGCCGAGGAGCTCTGGACGAAGGTCTGGATGTTCGCCTGCCTCGAGCGGGACCTCGCCGAGGTCGGCAGCTTCCACGTCTTCGACATCGGCCGCGAGTCGATCATCGTCTCGCGGGCCGAGTCGGGGTTGCGGGCGTTCTACAACAGCTGTCAGCACCGGGGCATGCGCATCGCCAACGGCGCGGGCTGCTCGCAGCGCTTCGTCTGTGGCTACCACGGCTGGATCTACCACCCCGACGGCCGCCTCGTCGTCGTGCCCGACAACGATCGCTTCCCCGGCGGCGTCGACCGCGCCCGCCACTCGCTGCAGCAGGTCCGCGTCGACACCTTCGCCGGCCTGGTCTTCGTGTGCATGGATCCGGAGGCCGAGCCGCTGCTCGACCATCTCGGGCTCGTCGCCGAGCGCATGGCGCCGTACCGGCTCGAGGAGATGACCCTCGTCGAGGACCAGACGGTGACGCTCGCCTGCAACTGGAAGGCCGTGTTCGACAACTTCGGCGAGCTGTACCACGTGGAGCACATCCACCCGCAGCACCAGGAGCTGTTCGACTGCCCCACGGCCCGCGTCGAGCTGTTCGCCAACGGCCACACGAACGTGGTCATCGACGGCCACACCGTGAACCGCCGACTCCCGATCCCCGACGAGCCGAACTACTACATGCGGCACCAGTGCAAGATGTACGGCGTCGATCCCGACGCGTACACGGGTCGTGTGCTCGAGTTCCGCGAGGACATGCAGAAGGTCCGCCGCCAGGTCGGCCCCCGGCTGGGCTTCGACTTCGAGCGGCTGTCGGACGAACGGCTGACCGACATCGAGCAGTACAACCTGTTCCCCAACGTGATGATCACCCTCACGCCCGAGTCGGGGCTGCTCACCCGGTCCCGGCCGCACCCCACCGATCCCGACCTGTGCTGGTGGGACAAGTTCTCGTTCCGCATGCGGCCCTCGGCCGAGGTCGCCGAGCGCAACGGCGTGGCCTTCGAGCCGTACCCGTCGACGCTGTTCGAGCAGACGGCGCGGCCGGCGCACGACGAGTTCGACCAGGAAGACATCATCGCCGGCCGCAAGACGCTCGGCATCACGCTCGATCAGGACGTCCACTACATCCGCGACGTCCAGCGCGGGATGCACTCACGGGGCTTCAAGGCCGCGCTCCTGTGCGACGACGAGGCCCGTCTGCAGCACTACCACGACTGGCTCACCCACTGGATGGACGGCTGACCTCAGCCGGCCGGCGAGCCCGGAGCGGAGATGTCGGCACCGATGTCGCGCGCCGCGGCGTCGGCGGGCGCCGCCACCTCGACGATCGGCTCGTCGCGGTCGTCGAACTCCAAGCGCAGGGCGCGGCTCATCGTGGCGTGCATCTCGTACATGCACGTGATGTACGTGAGCTCCAGGATCTCCTCGTCGCTCAGCACCGCCCGGAGCGCGGCGAAGTCGCCGTCGGCCACGCGGCCACCCTGGAGCACCAGCGCGTCGGTGTAGGCGAGCACGGCGCGCTCGGTCGGCGAGAAGCACGTCGCCGTGCCCCACGACGCCACGGCGGCGATCTTGTCGTCGCTCATGCCGAGGGCGCGGCACGACTTGCAGTGCTGCGAGAACACGAACTGGCTGCCGCGCGCCCAGCCGGCGCGCGTCTGGCCGAGCTCGCGCAGCTCGGGGTCGAGCCGGCGGTCGGGGCTGCGGTACAGGCCGAAGCCCTGCACCGCGTGGCGGAACACGTCGGGCACGAGGGCGAACACGGTCCACCAGTCCCCCGGCGTGCCGGTGGCCGTGCCCGGCTCGGCCACGGGATCGCGCCCGTCGAACAGGCGCTCGTACATGCCGAGCACGAGCTCGTCGGTGGCCTCCGCCTTCGGCACCTGTCGCAGCCTGGGCATGGCGTCTCCCTCTCCCCGGAGCCGCCAGCCCACCCCACCCGGCGCGCGGACGTCAAGTGGGTCACGGGTACGCTCCGTCGCCATGACCCACGTGTTCGTCCACGGCAACCCCGAGACCTCGGCCATCTGGGGGCCGCTCGTCGCCGCGCTGCGCGCCCGAGGCGTGAACGACGTCGTGCTGCTCTCACCCCCCGGCTTCGGCGCACCGACACCGGCCGGATGGGGTGCCACCCGGGTGGAGTACCGCGACTGGTTGGTAGCCGAACTGGCGAAGCTGCCCGGCCCCATCCACCTGGTCGGCCACGACTGGGGTGCGGGCCACGTGTACAGCCTGCTGGGCCACCGGCCCGACGCGGTCGCCTCGTGGGCGGCCGACTGCGCCGGCCTGCTCCACCCCGACTACGTGTGGCACGAGGCCGCCCAGGCCTGGCAGACGCCCGGCGTCGGCGAGGAGGCGGTGGCCGGCATGACCGGCGCGTCGCTCGCCGACACGACCGCACTCTTCGAGAGCCTGGGCATCGCCAACGACGTCGCCACGCAGTTGGCCGGCGCGGTCGACGCCGAGATGGGCCGATGCATCCTGGCGCTGTACCGCTCGGCCGCCCAGCCCGCGCTGAGCGACTTCGGCGCGGGCATGGCGCCGCCGAACCGGCCCGGTCTCGTCGTGATCGCCACGGGCGACCACTACGCCGGCACGCCCGACATGGCCGCGCACACGGCCGCCCAGCTCGGCGCCGAGACGGTGACCCTCGACGGGCCCGGTCACTGGTGGATGCTCGACGCGCCCGAAGTCGCCGCCGACGCACTGGTCGCCTTCTGGTCTCGCGTCTGAACGGTTAGCCTGAACGCACCAGACCTTGGGGAGGTTGGGATGGCCGTCGCCACCCGTCGTACGTTCTGCCGGTTCTGCCATGCCGCGTGCGCCATCGAGGTCGATGTCGATACCGACGCCAACCGCGTGGTGGCCGTGCGGGGCGACGCCGCCGACCCGATCTTCGGCGCGTACACGTGCACGAAGGGTCGCCACCTCGGCGAGCAGCATCACAACCCCGAGCGACTCCGCACGTCGCTGAAGCGCCGGCCCGACGGGGGCTTCGACGAGATCCCCACGGCGCAGGCGCTCGACGAGATCGCGGCCCGCTTCACCCGTCTGATCGCCGAGTCGGGGCCGCGCACCATCAGCGCCTACTGCGGCACGGCCACGTTCATGAACGCGGCGGCGCACCCGGTGATCACCGCGTTCCACCGGGCCATCGGCTCGCCGAGCTACTACACCTCGATCACCATCGACCAGCCCGCCAAGATGTGCACACCGCTGCGCATGGGCTCGTGGGGAGCCGGTCAGCAGGGCTTCACGACGGCCGACGTCACGCTCGTGGTCGGCTCGAACGTCATCGTTTCGATGTTCGGCGTTCCGGGCGGGCCCACGTTCGTGAACCCGCTCGCCTCGTTGCGAGCGGCCAAGCAGCGCGGCCAGAAGCTGATCGTCATCGATCCCCGCCGCACCGAGACCGCCGCCATGGCCGATCTCCACCTCCAGGTGGCGCCCGGCGAAGACCCGACGCTCCTGGCCGGCATGCTGCGAGTCATCCTCGACGAGGGCCTGGCCGACGCCGAGTTCTGCGAGCGGTGGGTGAGCGGCCTCGACGACCTGCACCGGGCCGTGCGCCGCTTCGACCTCGACCACGTGGCCCGGCGTACGGGCGTGCCCCAGGACGACATCGTGGCGGCCGCCCGCATGTTCGCCGCCGGTCGGCGCGGCTCGGCCATGTGCGGCACCGGCCCGAACATGGCGCCGCGCGGCACCCTGCTCGAAGGCCTCGTTCAGACGTTCAACATCGTGTGCGGCCGGTTCCCCCGCGAGGGCGAGCGGGTGCAGAGCCCCGGCGGCGTCATCGGGCTTCGCGCCCCGTCGGGCCCGCCTCGCGCCCAGCCGAACCCGCCCCGGCCCGAGATGCTCACCAACGGTTCGAAGGCTCGCGTGCGCGACCTCCACACGATCCTCGGCCAGGCGCCCACGGCGGCGCTGGCCGACGAGATGCTCGAGCCGGGCGAGGGCCAGATCCGGGCGCTCGTGACCGTCGGTGGCAACCCCGTACTGGCCTGGCCCGACCAGATCCGCGCCGTGCGGGCGCTGGAAGGCCTCGACACCCACGTGGCCCTCGACATCCGCGTCTCGGCCACCGCTCGGCTCGCCCACTATGTGATCCCGTCGCTGCTGTCGTTGGAGCGGCCCGACGTGCCGACCAACGTCGACACCTGGTTCGAGGATCCGTACACGATGTACACCCCGGCCGTGTTGGAACCCGACGCCGAGATGGTCGACGAGGCCGGCCTCTACGTCGAGATCGCCCGCCGCATGAACGTCACCCTCGAGCTGCCCGGCGGCAACCTGACGCCGGAGATGCGCGCCACACCCGACGAGCTCCTCGAGCTGTGCTACCCGCACGTGCGGGTGTCGTGGGAGGAGCTGCGGGCCACCGACGGCGGCGTGCTTCGGCCCGAGCTCACCTGCACCGTCGAGGCGGCCGAGCCCGGGTGCACCGCCCGCTTCGACGTCGCCCCGGACGGCCTCGTGGCCGACCTCGCCGCGGTGCGCGACGAGGACGACGCCTTCGGGTCCATCGCCGGCTACGACCCACAGGTGCACACCCACCGCATGACGTCGCGCCGCCTGAAGGGCGTGTTCAACTCGTCGGGACGCGAGCTCGACTCGCTGCGCTCGAAGGAGGGCACCTCGTTCGCCCACGCCCACCCCGACGACCTGGCCCGCTGGGGCGTGCAGGACGGCGACCTGGTCGAGATCTCGTCGCCCCGAGCGACCATCCGGACCGTCGTGAAGGCGGCCTCCGACCTGAAGCCGGGCACGGTGTCGATGGCCCACGCCTGGGGCGACCTCCCTGGCGAGGCCGGCCCCATCGCCGATCCGCGCACGCTGGGCGACTGCACCGGGCGGTTGTCCGACGCGGCGTCGGGCTACGACCGGGTCACCGGCCTGCCCGTCATGAGCGCCATCCCGGTCTCGGTGCGCCCGGCGTGAGCACCTACGGCGTCGTCGAACCGAGCCCGTCCCTCGATCGCGTCGGCGTCGATCTCCGCCTCGGCGCGGCGTCGGCGCCTGCGGTCTCCCCGGCATGGACGATCGGGCCGTGGCGTCTCCGCTTCGCGCGGCTCGCCCCCGGCGGCCGGTTCGACCTGGACCAGCCCGAAGGGCACACCTCGTACGTGAAGGTGGTGTGCGGCCGGCTGGCGTCGCCCCCTGTCGGCGCCTACGCCGAGCCGAAGGTCGTCCGATCCACCCGGGTCGATAGCGACCATGTGACCGCAAGCACCGACGGCGCGCTCGTCGCCGTCTTCACCGCCGGCCCCGGCGCCGGCGACCCCGTCCGCTCGATGAGCCAGGTGACGGTGACGGGCCCGGGCGACGAACGCATGGGGTGGCAGACGTTCGCCGAGCGGTACAAGGGCCTGACGAGCGCGTTCGACGGGGTCGACGCCCACATGACCGCGGGCTGGCACCTGCTCGACGACGACGGCGCCGAGATCGCCTACGTCTGGCTCTGGTCGGCCGGCAAAGGCGTCGACATGACGACGCACAACCATGGTCGGGCGCCCGGGCCCACGAGCCCGGCGTTCGCCGAGGTCCACTGGGTCCTGGCCAACGGCACCGGTGCCGGTGGCATGTACGAGACCCCCGAACCCGGTTCGCCGGTGCGGGAGCGGTGGCCCGTCGCCCAGGGCGAGGAGCACGGGCCGTTCTTCGCCGTCGACCCCGACACGGGCCTGGCCCGCCGGCGCGAGAACGGTGCCGTCGAGTACCCGTGGCACAGCTGGGAGGCGGGTCCCGACGACGGGACCGAGCCGGCGTACGACGTCGTCGTGCCCTTCGAGATCACTGCGCCCTACGCCCTGACCACGCCCTGACCTCGCCCTGAACTCCGGGGGGTTGGTCGCCCTAAGCCGGGCCGCGTAGGTTCGACGCCGACGGCCGGGGGGGGTGGGCAGCATCGCGAACGCAGGGGTCGAGCGGGTCGAGCGTCGGGCCTGGATCGCGCTCGTGATCGCGGCGTCGACGTCGCTGGTGGTCGGTCTCGGCGTGACGGCGGTGAACATCGCGTTCCCGGCCATCGAACGCGACTTCACCGGTACCAGCCGCTCCACGCTCGGGTGGGGGCTCACGGGCTACAGCATCACGCTGGCGTCGCTCGTCCTCGTCGGCGGTCGGCTGGCCGACCGGCTCGGCCGGCGACGCATCTACGTCGTCGGCGTGAGCATCTTCTCCGTGGCTTCCGTGGCGTTGGCGCTGGCTCCCAACGCCTGGGTGTTCGTCGCCGCACGCGTCGGGCAGGGGGTTGGCGCCGCCCTCTCGAGCCCGGCATCGCTCGCCATGGTGCTGCCCCTGTTCCCGCTGTCGCGACGCGTCACGGCCATCGCCACGTGGACGGCGGTCGGCACGCTCGGGTCCGCCATCGGGCCCTCTCTGGCCGCCGTCGTCACGCAACAGTTGAGCTGGCGGTGGATCTTCGTGTTCCCCCTCGTCCTGTGTGTGGCCGCCATCGCGGCCGCACCCCGGTTCCTGCCCGAGGGCAAGCCCACCGGTGCCGTGGCCGGGCGGGTCGACGCCGTCGGGGTGGCCCAGGGCACCGCCGCCATCGCGCTGCTGGCCTACGCCATCATCGAAGGTCCGACGCTCGGCTGGGCGAGCGCACCGGTCCTCACCTCCGCCTTCGTCGCCGCGGTGCTCGGGCCCGTGTTCGTGCGCCGGTCGTTGCGCCACCCGACGCCCCTGCTCGACCCGCGGCTGTTCTCGGTGCGCACCGTGTGGTCGGCCAACCTGGCCAACGTCGTGCTGTCGGCGTCGGGGCTGTCGATCTGGCTCGTCCACCCGTTGTTCCTGGTCCAGCACTGGCACTACTCGCTCCTGCGCACCGGGCTCGCCATCACCCCGTCGCCGGTGGCCTCGGCGCTCGTCGGTCTCGTGTCGAGCCGGCTGGCCGAGCGCCACGGGGTGCGGCGCGTGGTCGCCATCGGATCTCTCGTGCCGCTCGCCGGCGCGGCGCTGCTGGTCGTGAGCCTTACCGGGGAGCCCCACTACGTGCGCGACTTCCTGCCCGGCGCGCTGCTCTACGCCGTCGGCTTCGGGCTCGTCGCCTCCCCGCTCACCGCGGCCGCCCTCCGGGGGGTGCGAACCGCCGATCTGGGTCAGGCGAACGCCGCGTTCAGCTCGGTCCGGCAACTAGGCGGCGGGCTCGGCATCGCCGTCATCGTCGCCACCCTCGGCGACGCCGACGTGATCCCGCTGGCCCGGTTCGACCGCGCCTACCTCACCGTCGCCGGTCTGACCCTCGTCGGCTGGCTGGTGGTGGCACTGGCCTACCCGCGTGCGGCCGACCGCCCGACCGCGGTCCCGTTGGTGGCTTCCGCGACGGCTACCGCCGACTGAGCGTCGCGCACACACGCCGCGCGCGTCTCCCCCCGTGGGGCGAGCCGTGGCCGTGAGCGCGGCTACCCGAGGACCTACCCCTCAGGGACGTACGTCCCGACGATGATGAACGTGGCGCGCGAGCTGGCGAACCGCTGCTCCCCGTGTCGCGCCTCGGACTCGAGGAAGAGCTTGCGACCGTCCCGACGCACCACACGCGAGCGGAACGTGAGCTCGGTGTGCAACGGAGTGGGCGCCTCGTAGCGCACGTAGAGGTCGCCGGTGAAGGCCATCTCCTGCTGCAGTGAGAGCACGAACCCGTAGAGGTCGTCGAAGATGGCCGCCACGACGCCCCCGTGGCTGCGCTGAGGCGCGCCCTCGTGCGCCGCCCGCAGCGTGCACCGGCCCACCGCCTCGTCGCCCTCGCGCGTCACGACGAGCTCGACGCCCCAGGGGCTGGCGGCACCCGAGATCGGCCGGTCGGGGTACGAGACGATCACCTCGCCGTCGGCCACGACGCCCTCGAGCAGCCGGTTCTGCATGTCGGTGCCGGGCCGGGTTCGGATGTCGTGGGCGTCGAGGCGGGCGGCCAAACCCTCGACCGTCTCGACGAGCTCCACCAGCAGGGCCGGGTCGGCGTGGTGCCCGACGAGCGCATGGCCGAGGTGACGGATGGCGTGACCGGCCCGGGCGCGCAGCGCCTCGTCGTCGTGGTGACCGTCCTCGATCGTCCCGTCCGCCATTGCGGGTCGATCGTGGCACAACGCCGACGTCGCGGGCACGTCCGCTAGTCGGCGGCGCCGAGCAGCTTGCGCATGTTGGCCAGGCCCGCCTGCTGCGGCGTCCACGCCCGACCGGCGAGGAGGGCACCGTCGATCATCAGGTCGGTGCCCGAGATGAACGACGACTCGCCCGACGCCAGGAACACCGCCGCCTCGGCGATGTCGACGGGCTTGCCGGCGCGCGGAATGGGCTGGCCGGACGCGAAGACCGACTCGATGCGCGTCGCCGTGGCGTCGGCGGCCTCGCCCTCGGCCGCGCCGAGTGCCTTGGCGAAGATCCCGGTGGCGATGGCGCCGGGCGAGATGGAGTTGACCCGGATGCCGGCCTCCGACAGTTCCATGGCCACCGACCGGGTCAACTGGAGCACGGCGGCCTTCGACGCGGAGTAGATGGTCGACGAGGAGTAGCCCGCCTTGTGACCGGCGATCGAGGCGATGTTGATGATCGACCCGGACCCCTGCGCCAGCATCACCGGCGCCACGTGCTTCATGCCGGCGACCACCGAACGCACATTGGCGGCCCACACCTTGTCGGCGGCGTCGAGGTCGATGCCGAGGATCGACCCCACCGTCGCCGGCTCGGTCCCGCCGGCGTTGTTGACGAGCGTGTCGACGCGGCCGTGTCGCTCGACGGCGTGGGCGACGAGCGCCGCCACCTGTGCCTCGTCGGTCACGTCGGTGGTGAGGAAGCTGGCCCGCTCGGCGCCGAGACGGGCCACGATGTCGGCCCCGAGATGCGCGCGCCGCGCGGCCAGGACCACGCGTGCGCCCTCCTCGACGAACCGCTCGGCCATGGAGAGGCCGATGCCGCTGGAGGCGCCGGTGATGATGGCCACGTTGCCGTCGAGTCGTCCCATGGCCGCCGAGGGTAGCCAGCTCTCGCGACCGGGGCGACGGCCGGCGGCCATCTCACACGGACGAGAGTGCGGCGACCAGCGGTGCCGGCGCACGAGCGGGATCGAGCGCCTCCACGAGCCGCTGCGCATACAACGCCTTGCGTCCCGAGCGGGACCCGAAGAACCGGCGCAGCTGGGCCTCCACCGAACGTCCGCGTTGCGCCGGCTGCTTCTGCAGCCGTCCGAACGACGCCAGCTCGCCCTCGGCCTCGATCACGCGCTGCACCTCGTCGGCACCCAGGGCCCGGATCAGCTCGTCCTCCAGGTCGGCTACGCACGCGAAGAACCCGAGCGCGGCGAGGCCGGCGCGATCGGGCCGGCCGGCGGTGAGCCCGGCGCGCACGGCGCCCCGCCGGAACCACGCCTCCTCGGCCTCGTCGTACAGGCCCGACAACCGGAGGTCGAGCCCGCGGGGCCCGAAGCGACCGAGCGCCGGGGAGATGGCCGTGGCGCCACCCAGGACGACGACGGCGACGCCCTCGTCCGTCAGCGATCGGCCCTGGAGAGCCGCCAGGGTCTCGACCGCCACGCGATCGCTGTCGCCTTCGACCAGG
>JANPGL010000358.1:0-3498 GCA_031423915.1 Actinomycetes bacterium
TGGCCGCCGGCGCGTCGCGCGTCGCCGCTCGCCCGCTCGCACCAGTGCCGCCGCCGCTGCCACGGATACGACGGGAGCTCGACGTGGCGGCGCACCCTCGCCGCCGCCCCGAACACGCCGTCGGCGTCGAGTTCGGTCCCGCGGACCCAGAGCGCGGCGAGGCCAGCGAGCAGCGTCTCTCGACCGGGGAGACCGCGGCGGAGCGACGCGACGAGCTCGACGTCTGCCTCGGCGTCGCGCACGGTCTGGGCGACGGCGGGCAGGAGCACGGGATGAGGGCTGATCTCGACGATGGCCGTGGCGCCCGCGGCGATGCGCCGGGCGATCGCCTCGTCGAGCCGCACCGGTCGGCGCAGGTTGCGAGCCCAGTAGTCGGCGTCGAGTGCGTCGCCGGCGACGACGGCGCCGTCGACCGTCGAGTCGAACGGAAGGTCGCCGGCCGCGGGCGCGAGCCTGGCAAGCGCGGCGCGCAGGTCGTCGAGCAGCGGGTCCATCTGCGGGCTGTGCGACGCGACGTCCACGTCGACGCGCCGGCAGAACACGTCATCGACCCGGAACCGTTCGACGAGCGCGTCGACGACGGCGGAATCGCCGCTGATCACCGTCGACCGGGCGCTGTTGCAGACGGCGATCGACACCGCGTGCGTCTGTCCGGCGAGGGCTGCGGCGACGTCGGCGGCAGGCAGGTCGACGACGGCCATCGCTCCCTGCCCGCGTACCCGCCGTAGCAGCAGGCTACGGCGGCAGATGACGGCCACCGCGTCGGCCAGCGTGAGCGCACCCGCCACGTGGGCGGCAGCGACCTCGCCCATGCTGTGGCCCACGACCGCGACCGGCTCGACGCCCCACGCGCGCCACTGCGCGGCGAGCGCCACCTGCACCGCGAACAGCATCGGCTGCACCACGTCCACGTCGTCCAGGCGATCGGGCGCCGATCCTTCGAGCAACTCGACGGGAGACCAGCCCGCCTCGGCCCGGACGGCGGCGTCGCACCGGGCCATGGCGGCCGCGAACACCGGCTCCGTGGCGAGCAGGTCGCGCGCCATGCCCACCCACTGCGACCCCTGGCCCGGGAAGAGGAACACGACCTGCGCCGGGGCGTCGCCGATGCGGCCCTCGACGACGCCAGGCTCGCGCCGGCCGGCGGCACCGGCGCGAAGCGCGGCCGCCGCCGGCGGCGTGTCCGACACGACCGCGGCGAGGCGGTGGGGCATCCGGGTGCGGCGCAGCGCCGCCGTGCACACCGACGGCAGATCGGTACCGCCGTCGAGGAGCCCGGCGTAGGCCCCCGCGAGCGCCCGGCAGGCCTGCTGGTCGTTGGCCGACACCAGGAGCAGCCGCGCTCGGGCGTCGTCCCCGCCGGGCGCCACGGCCTCGACGTCGGCGGTCGGCGCCTGCTGGAGCACGACATGGGCGTTCGTGCCCGAGATCCCGAACGCGCTGACCCCGGCGAGGCGCAGGGCGTCGGTGCGCGGCCACGGTCGATGCGTCGTGCAGACCTCGAGCCCCAGGTCGTTCCACGCGACCGCGGCGTTCCGGTGGCGGACGTGGAGCGACGCCGGGATCTCGCCGCGGGCGAGCGCAAGCGTGGCCTTGATCAGCCCGGCCACGCCGGCCGCGCCCTCGGTGTGCCGATGTTCGACTTGACCGACCCGAGCAGGCACGGCGAGTCCGGCGGCCGACCCGCGCCGACCACCGCGCCGAGCGCGGCGAGTTCGACGGCGTCGCCTGCGGCGGTGCCGGTGCCATGGGCCTCGATGTACTGCACCTCGGACGGATCCACCCCGGCGCTGGCGTAGGCGCGTCGCAGCATCGCCTCGTGGCCCGCCTGCCCGGGACGCACGAACGTGCCGCCGCTGCGCCCGTCGTTGGTCACCGCGCTCCCGCGGATGACGGCGTGGATGCGGTCGCCGGCCGCGACTGCGTCGCCCAGGCGCTTCAGCGCCACGATCGCCGCGCCGTCGCTGCGGACGTAGCCGTCGGCGGACTCGTCGCCGAACTTGCAGTGGCCGTCCGGCGCCATCATCCGCATCTGCGAGTAGGCGATCGTGATGCCGGGCTCCAGGATGACGTTGGCGCCGCCGGCCAGGGCGAGGTCGCACTCGCCGGCACGCAGGCTCTGCGCGGCCAGGTGGACGGCCACGAGCGACGACGAGCACGCCGTGTCGAGCGTGAGGCTCGGGCCGACGGCGTCGAGGAAGTACGACAGCCGTCCCGAAAGCGCGTACCTGCCGGTCCCCGTGGTCATGTGGAAGTCGATGCCGTCCGGGTCAGCGAAGAAGCGGCTCTCGAGATCGCCGATCCAGGCGCCGACGAACACGCCGGTCGGCGTGCCCGCCACCTCGTTGCGCGGGATCCCGGCGTCGTCGAGCGCCTCGCACGCCGTCTCCAGGAGGAGGCGCTGCTGGGGATCGAGGCGGGCGGCTTCGCGCGGGGCGATGCCGAAGAAGTCGGCATCGAACAGGTCGACGCCGTCGATCACCCCGCCGCGCCGGCTGGCGATGTGGCCGGGGGTGGCGGGTCGGGGGTCGAACAGGGCCGACGCGTCGAACCGATCGGCCGGGATGTCGGAGATGGCGTCGACACCGTCGGCGAGCAACGCCCAGAGCGCGTCCGGGCCGTCGACGTCGCCGGGGAGGCGGCAGCCGATGCCGACGATGGCGATCGGCTCGCCCTGAGCAACGGGCACGCGCACCGGGCCGACCCCCATCGTCAGCCGTGCGTCCCGATGTCGGCGGTGAGCGCCTCGCGGGCGCCGACGAGGAAGAAGTGGTCGCCGTCGAACACGCGGATGCTGATGTCGCGAGCGGCCACGCGCTGCCAACCGGCGAGCTGCGAGGGGCGCGGGTGGCGATCGTCGGCGCCGCCGAAGACGCGGACCGGGCACGCCACGATGCCGCTCGTCGACGGTCGGTACGTCTCGAGCGCGCGGATGTCGGCCCGCAGCGACGGGAGGAACAGGGCCAGCAGGTCCGGTTCGTTGCGGACCAGCGCAGGCACGCCACCGTACGACCGCTGCATGGCGTCCAGGAAGTCCTCGTCGGGCAGGTCGTGCATCGGATCGCCCGCGTGCAGCTCGTCCGGCGGGCGGCGCCCGGAGACGAACAACTGGACGGGGACGTGCGCACCGGCGCGCTCCAGCGCCACCACGACCTCGTAGGCGACGAGGGCACCCATGCTGTGGCCGAAGATCGAGAACTGCAGCGGTTCGCGCTCTTGCAGTTCGACGATCGCTGCGGTCACGATCGCCACGATGCCCTCGATCGAGTCCACGGGGACCTCGCTGGTCGCCGGGTTGCGCCCGGGCAGCTGCACGGCGATCACCTCGGTGCCGGCGGGCAGCGACATCGGCCACTGCCGGAACGTCGCCGGGCCACCGCCAGCGTACGGGAAGCAGTAGAGGCGGCGGCGCGGCGTCTCACCCGCCGAGAAGCGGACGAGACCGCCAGGCAGCGCCGACACGCCCGGCGCGCTCACACGCCGCTCCCCGTCGCGGGG
>JANPGL010000359.1:0-1639 GCA_031423915.1 Actinomycetes bacterium
CTGGAGCGAGGGGCGCACGGGTTCGTCGCCGTGCGTGGCCGGTGCCGGCCCTGCCCCGACCACGCAGCGGCTGGGCTGTCCGGCCGTCGGCGTCTGGCGGGTGAGTCCCACGTAGTGGTGTAGGTGGCGGTGACCATCGCGGTGACGCGGGTGGTCATCGTGCGATTCTCGAAAGCGACCAAGCAAACGAGGACACCACACGATGACCGTCTACGAGTCTGCCCTATCCGATCTTGCGTCGCGTCTCACCGATGGCGACCACACGTTGACCACCGCGCTCCGGGACATCCTGACCGCCGCCTTGCAGGACCTGATCGAGGCCGACCTCACCGGCAAGATCGGTGCGGCCCCCGGCGAACGAACCCCGGACCGGCTGGCCCAACGCAACGGCCACCGCCCCAAGCTCGTCTCGACCCCGGCCGGCGACATCGAGGTCGGCATCCCGAAGCTGCGCAGCGGCTCGTTCTTCCCCGAGCTCCTCGAGCCCCGCCGCCGCATCGACAAGGCCCTGTGGGCGGTGATCATGACCGCTTACATCACTGGCACCTCGACCAGGAAGGTCGACGACCTGGTGAAGGCGTTGGGCTGCGACTCGGGCGTGTCGAAGTCGACGGTGTCACGGATCTGCGCCGGGATCGACGCCGACGTGGCAGTCCTGCGCACCCGCCGGCTCGACCACCAACCCTTCGTCTACGTCTGGCTCGACGCCACCTACCTCCACGTCCGCGTCAACCGTCGCGTCGTGTCCAAGGCCGTCGTGATCGCCACCGGGCTGCGCGCTGACGGGCACCGCGAAGTCCTCGGTGTCGATGTGGGCGACTCGGAAAACGAGACGTTCTGGCGCGAGTTCCTCACCAGCCTCACCGATCGCGGCCTGGCCGGGGTCCGCCTCGTCATCTCTGACGCGCACGCCGGGCTCACCAAAGCTATCGGCCGCTGCTTCCAGAACGCCGGCTGGCAACGCTGCCGCGTGCACGCCATGCGCAACCTCCTCGCCGTCGCCCGCCAGCCGCAGCGGGCCGTGATCGCCGCGTTGATCCGCACGATCTTCGCTCAACCCGACGGGCCCGCCGCCCGAGCACAGCTCCGCGCTGTCGTCGATCAGCTCGCCCCCTACGCCCCAGCGGTCGCCGAGCGGTTGCAGGCCATCGAGGATGACCTGTTGGCCTACACCGGATTCCCAACGGCGCACTGGTCGAGGATCTGGTCGAACAACCCGATCGAACGCCTCAACCGCGAACTGAAGCGCCGCACCGACGTCGTCGGGATCTTCCCCGACACCGCCAGCGTGATCCGACTCGTCGGTGCTCTGTTGGTCGAGATCAACGACGAGATGACCGCGGCTGACCGCCGCTACATCGCCGCCGCGTCGGTCGCTGGCATCACCGACCAGGCCGTCGAACTAGCCTTATCCGCAGCACCCGAACCTGACCAACAGCTTCGAGGACCGCACGGCCTCTTACACCACGCCGCGGGACGCAATCGTGGATCACTTGAGCGAAGCGCTAGGTAGACCCTGGCACGCCCGCACCGGATCAACCGCCCGGTCGGCCATTTCGGTAGCGACTCGCTCCGGTTGACGATGGCGGCCTGTGCCGCTCGTTCGACGTGTTTCAGCCGGCGCCGGTTGTGCTCGTCG
>JANPGL010000360.1:0-6717 GCA_031423915.1 Actinomycetes bacterium
AGCCTGGGCGCCGACGACTACCTGGCCAAGCCGTTCGCCATGGTCGAGGTGGTGGCCCGCGTCCTGGCGCTCGGGCGGCGCACGGGCGCGGTCAACGCCCCGGTGCTCACCTGCGCCGACGTGGCGCTCGATGCGGCCCGCCGCACCGCGACACGGGCGGGGCGCGAGCTGCGGCGCCCCGGTGGCGGACTCGTCGTCACGATCGACCTGCCGAGGCACGACGCGGTCGCACCTGCTTCCAGGCCCTGAAACCGAATGCGACCGCGAGCGGTTGCCGGTCATACGAGGACCAAACACGGCCCTGCGTACCGTGCCCACCATGAACCCCCCCCACCACTCTGGACGCCATCACGGTGACCGGCCTGTCGAAGCGGTACGGCGACCGCGCCGTGCTCGACGACGTCTCGTGCCGCGTGCCCGCCGGCCGCATCACCGGCTTCATCGGCCCGAACGGCGCCGGCAAGACCACCACCATCCGCGCCCGCGCCGAGTTGCGCCGCTTCACCACGCCGGCCTACGCCCTGTCGGCGCTCGGGCTGCCGGCCATGTTCGCCGCCCTCACCACGGCCCTGACGTTCAACTCGGCCACGGGTGGCACCGCGGGCGGCACGCCGCCCGGCGGTCGCACCGTCACCGTGGCCGAACTGGCGAGCTCGACCGGCTTCTTCAAGGGCGTGAGCCAGAGCTTCACCTTCCTCGGGGTGATCGTGGTCGTGCTGGCCGCCATGTCGATCGCCACCGACTACAGCCAGGGGACACTGCGCAACCTGCTCGTGCGCCAGCCCCGCCGCTGGCGGCTGCTGGGCGGCAAGCTGCTCGCGCTCGCCGGCGTGGCCGCGGCCGCGGCGGTGTCTGCCGCCGCGGTCGGCACGCTCACGGCCTACGCCATGTCGGGCAGCTCCAACGTCGGTACGGGCTCCTGGACGCTCGCCTCGCTGGTGCCGCACACCGCCGGCCTGGCGTTGGGTCTGATGGGCTGGGCGGCGATCGGGGCCCTGCTGGCCACCGTGCTGCGGTCGGTGCCGGCGGCCATCGGCATCGCCATCGGCTGGGCGCTCCCGGTCGAGACGATCGTCGGCGGCGTGTGGAAGGCGGGCAAGGCGTGGCTCCCGGGTGGCGTGTTCGAAGCGATCGCCGCCGCCGGGAACGACACGGTCTCGCTCGGTCGAGCGCTCACGGTCGGCGCGGCGTACCTGGCGGTGGCCGTCGCCGGTGCGCTCGTGGTCTTCACGAGGCGTGAGGTGACCGCCTGACCGTCAGGCGGGCACGGCCGCGGTGACGGTGACCGGGATGCCGGTCATGTGGGCCTGGCTGGAGAGGGGTTCGTAGCTGCCCTCGCCGGTGGGCAGGAGCACGTTGGGGTTGGCCCCCGGGTGCGCGTTCGCCACGCGCAGCCGGGGGCTGACCGCGTGGCCCCAGCCGTGCACCATCGACACGACACCGACCATCAGGTCGTCGTCGAGCTCGATCAGGGTCTCCACCTCGCCGTGCGCGCTGGCCACCCGCACGGTGGCGCCGTCGGCCAGGCCGAGCGCGGCGGCGTCGTCGGGGTGCATCGACAGCGGGTTCGTGGTGCGCCCGCCTTTGTGCATGCGGGGCAGGTTGGCGAACCAGCTGTTGTGCATCCAGGCGTCGCGCTTGTGGATGAGCCGAAGGCCGCCCGTCGACAGCTCGGCCGCGGTCTGCGCGAACAGCGCATGGCACCGCTCGATGCCCTCGGCGAACGACGGCGGGCAGCAGTCGACGAGGCCGTCGGCGGTGTGCACCTGGCGCTCGTAGAACTCACCGGGGGCCGGGCGGGGGAGCACGTGCACCTCGCCCGAGGCCTGCAGGTCGGCCAGCGACACGCCGGCGCCGCGCTCGAGCATATGACGCCACTTGGCCCACGGGTCGGGCGTCTCGTCGTCGAGGATCGACGGCTTGCCCAGCGCCTGCAGCAGGCGGTGCAGGATCCACCACTCGGGCCGTCGCTCGGCCTTCGCGTCGACCACGGCGGGCGTGTACTGGGCGAACGGGACGGCGCTGGTGCCGATGTTGACGATGTTCAGGTCGTCGCGCTCGTACATGTCGGTCGACGGCAGCACCACGTGGGCCAGCTCGGCCGTGGCGCTCGGGTAGATGTCGATGACGATCAGCGCCTCGAGCTGCTCGAAGGCCTTGCGCAGCCGTTCCTGCCCGGCGATCGACAGCAGCGGGTTCCCGGCCACCACCACGAGGGCCCGCACCGGCTCGTCCGAGTCGAGGATGGCCTGCGACATCAGCGTGCCCGGCAGGGAGCCGCGCCGCAGCCGGCCGAACTCGGTGTCGACGTAGGCCTGCTCGGGGTTGCCGGCGCCCGATCGGGCGTTCGGGTAGAAGCCGTCGCTCTTCAGGTTGCCGCCCTCGGCGTCGAGCCGGCCGGTGACGAACGACAGCATGTGCACGAGCCAGTAGGCGAGCGTGCCCTGGCGGCCCATGTTGATGCCCGTCGACGCGTGCACCGAGGACCGCGGCGTGGCGACCCAGGCTGCGGCGAGCTCCCTGGTGGTAGCGGCGGGGACGCCGGTCACGTCGGCCACGGCATCGGGGTCGTAGGAGGCGAGGAAGGCGCGCAGCTCGGCCACGCGGGTGCCGTGGCGGGCGATCACGTCGGCGTCGAAGCCGCCGAGGCGGTCGATCTCGTGGAGCATCGCGGCCAGGAACCACACGTCGGTGTCGGGCCGGATGAGCACCGTGTCGCCGATGCCGCGGTCGGGCGTCTCGATGCGGCGGGGGTTCACGAACACGAAGCGGGCGCCGCGCGCCGCAGCCCGGCGCAGCTCACCCACGACGTTGGGGATCGAGTAGAAGCTGGCCTGCGACGCCCGCGGGTTCTCGCCGATGATGAGGCACAGGTCGGTGCGCTCGAGGTCGGGGATCGGGTGCACCGTGGCCGAGCCGAACACGGCCTCCGACGCCACGAACTTGTTGGCGCAATCCTGGGTGCCCGAGGAGAAGGTGCGGCGGATGCCCATCGAACGCACGAACGTGCCGCCGTGCAGTTGACCGAGCGCGTTGAACGCCGTCGGGTTGCCGATGTAGGTGGCCACCGCGTTCACGCCGTGCCGGTCGATCACGCCCTGCAGCCGGGCAGCGGCGTCGGCGATGGCCGCGTCCCACGTGGCGGTGGACCACGTGCCGTCGGCGGCCCGCACCATCGGGTGGTCGAGCCGGTCGGGGTCGTGGTGCAGGTCCACGGCGGCCAGGCCTTTGTGGCAGGCGAACCCTTTGGTGACCGGGTGGTCCCGGTCGGGGCTCAGCTTCACGAGTCGGCCGTCGGTCACGTGGGCGACCAGCCCACACGACGGCTCACAGATGCGACAGAACGTTCGGACATCCCCCATGGGTCGCAGGCTACGCGACCGAACCCCCGGCGGTCCCACGGTGGTGCCCCGCTAGGGTGATCACGGGTCGGGTCGGCCCGTTCGGAGGGGAGTGGACATGGCGATCTCGGAGAGGTCCGCCGGCACGGACGTGCAGGTCACGCCATTGGCCGCCGCCATCGGGGCCGAGGTGCGCGGGCTTCGTCTGGCCGAGGCCGACGTCGCCATGGCCGCCACCGTTCGGACGCTGCTGCTCGAGCACAAGGTGCTGTTCTTCCCCGAGCAGTTCCTCACCCTCGACCAGCACGTCGCCCTCGGTCTGCACTTCGGCCCGCTCGAGAACCACCCCCACCTGAAGAACCCGTTCACCGAGCATCCCGAGGTGTTCGAGTTGGCGGCCTCGAGCGGTGGCATCGCGGATGAGTGGCACACCGACCTGACGTTCCTGCCCCAGCCGTCGCAGTGCTCGATCCTCAACATGATCCGGTGCCCCGACGTCGGCGGCGACACCATGTGGACCAACCTCGAGCGCGCCTACGACGAGCTGTCGGCGCCGCTGCGCGAGCTGTGCGACGGGCTCACGGCGCTGCACGATGCCGCGCCCCACGGCCGTCCCGAGTCGATGGCCGTGCACCCCGTCGTGCGGGTCCACCCCGAGACGGGACGCCGGGCGCTGTACGTGAACGAGCACTTCACGCGGCGCATCGTCGAGCTGAGCCACGCCGAGTCGACCGCGCTGCTCGGCCTGCTCACGTCGTGGGTGCACCAGGAGCGCTTCACCGTGCGCTACCGCTGGGGCGCAGGGACCATCGGCATGTGGGACAACCGGTGCACCCAGCATTTCGTGGTCAACGACTTCGAGGGCGAGCGCATCATCCAGCGCGTCACGGTGATGGGTGACCAACCGGTGGGTGAGCCGCCTCGCTGGGAGCCGTTCACCCGGTCGCGGGCCAGCGCCCAGAGCCGTCACGACCGCCAGCTGCGCCGGTTCCTCGCCGCGTCCGACGGCGACACGGCGTGAGCACGCCGGCGGCGGTGCTCACGGTCGAGGAACGGGCGGTCCTGCAGCGCAAGGTCCTGCGCGTGCTGGTCAGCGGGCAGGTGGTCGGTTCGGCCGGCCTGGCCGCGGCCGTCACGGTCGGTGCGTTCGTGGTGCAGGACATCCTCGGGTCGACGACGCCGTGGGCGGGGATCTCCACGGCTACGGTCACCATGGGCACGGCGTTCATGGCCCAGGGGCTGTCGCGGATGATGAAGCGCAAGGGCCGCCGTCCCGGCTTGCAGACGGGCTACGGCGTCGCAGTGCTCGGGGCGATCGTGTGCGCGGTCGGGGCCCAACACCGCTCGCTGCCGGTGTTCCTGGCCGGCCTGTTCCTGTTCGGCAACGGCCAGGCCGCCAACCTTCTGGCGCGCTACGCCGCCACCGACCTGGCCGAGCCCGACGCTCGGGCCAGCGCCATGAGCCGCGTGGTGTTCGCGTCGACGTTCGGTGCGGTGCTCGGTCCGATCGTCATCAACCCGATGGAGCGCGCCGGCCAGTCGTGGTTCGGCTTCGAGCGCTACACCGGTCCGTGGCTGTTCGGTGCGCTCATCTTCTTCCTGGCCTTCCTCAACACCTCGGTTCGGCTCCGTCCCGACCCGCTGGTGCTGGCCGGCGGGGTCGGCCGCACCGACGGTCCCAAGGTCTCGTTGCGTGCCACGTACGCGTCGATCCTCGCCGGGCCGCGCTCGCGCTTGGCGCTGCTGGCCATGGTCATCTCGCACGTGACGATGGTCGGCGTCATGACGATGACGCCCGTGCACATGAAGCTGCACGGCCACGAGACGCTCAGCCAGTACGTCGTGTCGCTCCACATCGCCGGCATGTACGCGTTCGCCCCGATCGTGGGTCGCTTTGCCGACCGGCGGGGCCGCGAACCCGCCATCCTGGTCGGCGGCGTCGTGCTGGTGGTCGCCACGGTGCTGGCGGCCGTGTCGGGCGAGGCCTACGTCGTTCTGTTCCCGGCCCTGTGGGCGCTCGGGCTCGGGTGGAACTTCGGCCTCATCGGAGGGTCCAGCCTGCTCGTCGAGTCGATGCCGGCCGACCGGCGCGTCCAGGTGCAGGGCGCGGCCGACATGGCCATGAGCTTCTGCGGCGGGCTCGCCGGCTTCTCGTCGGGCTTCATCCGCAAGGCGATCGGCTATCACCTGCTGTCGGCGGCGGCCACCACGGTGGCCGGCGGCCTGCTCGTGATCGCCTACTCGGCGTGGCTCCAGAGCCGCCGACCGGCGGCCATGGCGACCGCCGCCTGACGCCGGTCAGCGCTCGATGAACTGCTGATCGAGCACGATGCGCCCGGACGCGTCGAGGTGCAGGAGCTCAGTGCCGACGGCCACCACGTCTCCCGAGGCCACCTGCACCATGTGCCACGTGAACTTGACGACGTCACCGAGCCGGGCGGCGTCGCCCGTAGAGCGGAACCGGTGGGCGCCCGGGGCCACGAACTCCCGGTACGCCGTGGCGGCGCGGAACGCCAGCTCCTCGTGCCCGCTCGCTTCCAGCTCGAGCCGGGCGAACCCGATGGCGGCGGCCGCGGCGCGCAGCTCGTCGGGTGCGTCGAGCACGTGGCGGCCACCGTGGGCCCACAGGTCGGCGATGGTGCGGCGACGCGCCTCGTCGTCGGGTTCGTTCCAGAGCGCGACGTAGCGGTCGACGAGGGCGTTGATGCGGTCCGAGGTCAGCGATGTCATGCCGTCATGGTCCGCCCCGGATCGCGGCGTCTCAATTCCCCCGAGGGAATCGCCGCGCCGCGTCGCGCTGGTCTAGAACCGAATCGTGACGTCGGCACTGGCACCGAGCGCGTTCCCCCGGGAGCTGCGCGACTGGCGCGAGCGGCGCCGGCTCAGCCAGCTCGACCTCGCGCTCCGGGCCGGAACGTCGCAGCGGCACCTGAGCTTCGTCGAGCAGGGCCGCTCGAAGCCGGGTCGCACCATGGTGCTCCGCCTGGCGGAGTGTCTGGAGCTCTCGCTGCGGGAGCGGAACGGGCTGCTGCTGGCCGCCGGGTACGCACGGTCTTCCCCGAGTCGTCGCTCGATGGTGCCGAACTCGAACCGGCGCGCCGCGCGCTGCGTGCCATCCTCGATGGTCACGGCCCGTTCCCCGCGGTCGTCGTGCGCTCCGACGGCACCATCGTCCTCCACAACGCGGCGGCCGATCTGTTGTTCGAGGGCGTGGCGGACGAGCTGCTGGAGGCGCCGAGGAACGCCTACCGCATCGCGCTCCACCCCCGGGGCATGGCGCCGCGCATCCGGAACTTCGCGGTGTGGGCCCGCCACGTGCTCGATGCGCTGTCGTCCGGCGCGTCGGCCCGACCGGGCGAAGAGTAAACTTTTACGT
>JANPGL010000361.1:0-5759 GCA_031423915.1 Actinomycetes bacterium
CGAGCCGTTCGGGCAGCCCGGTGATGTGGTTGTCGAGCGCGGTGACCACGATGGGCGGCCCCAGCCGGCGGTCGTTCACGCCGACCAGGACGTCGACGAGGTAGCTGCACAGGAAGCCGCCCGCGCCGGTGACGAGGACCTCCGTGCCGCCCATGGCCGCGGCGATCTCGTCGCCGAGCTCGTCGACGATCCGGTCGACGTCTTCACGAATGACGGGCGTGGATCGCGCCACGGTGTTCCTCCAACGGGTCGGGTTGCTGAGCGGTCGGGTCGGTCGGTCCGGCGGTGGTGTCGAGAGAGGCGAGGCCCTCGTCGAGCGGGAGCCGGCGGTCGTGGCCGGGCACGCCCGGATGGACGGTCCACGGGGTGAACATCTCGTGGGCCCGGTACGGCCGGGCCCCGAGTCGCACGGGAACGGTCCGCTCCCAGGCGCTCTCGCATCGCTCCACGAGCCGTCGCACCGTGAGGGGCGCGCCCGAGGCGATCGCCCAACGATGCAGACCGGAACGGTGTGCCATCGCGGCGGCGCGGATCAGCCCCTCGACGACATCGACGACGTGCACCAGGTCGACCAGCTGGTCGCCCGGCGTGAGGTCGATCGGCACGCCCGAGCGCGACGCCTCGAGCAGCGCGCCGAGCAGCCGCGGCCGGTCGTCTCCGGGTCCGTAGACGTCGGTCAGTTCGACGTCGGCCACCGTGGCGCCGCCCAGCGCGTAGTGCTCGGCGATGTCGAGCTGCGCCTGCTTCATGGCGGCGTAGAGGGACGCCGGTCGGTACGGCTGACCGGCGACGTGCTGCCACATCGTGCCGGCCAACACGATGGGGCAGTGAGGTGCGAAGGCGTCGAGGACGTGGAGGCCGACACCGACGTTCGATTCGAGGCTGGCGGCCAGGTCGGCGTGGGCCACGGTGCTCGAGACGGCGGCGGCGAGGTGGAACACGGCGTCGAACCGGTGGGCGCCGGCGAGCTCGGTCAGGTCGGTCGTGGGGGGTACGGGCTCGGCCCCCGAGGGCGCGGGTCGCCGGCTGAGGGCGTGCACGTGCCAGCCGTCGGTCAGGAGGCGGGTCGTGAGGTGCCGGCCGACGAACCCGCTCGCTCCGGTGACGAGCGCGCGGCGGGTCACGACGACACGACGGCGACTGCAGGGTCGTCCGACCAGATGCGCCACGGAGCCTCGTCCGTCTGCCACAGCTGTTCGAGGCGCGTCTTGTCGCGCAGCGTGTCCATCGGCTGCCAGAACCCCCGGTGGCGCCAGGCGCCGAGGCGGCGGGTGCGGGCCAGGGTCTGCAGCGGCGCCTGCTCCCAGGGCACCTCGTCACCGGTCACCAGGTCGATCACCGACGGTTCGAGCACGAAGTAACCGCCGTTGATCCAGGCGCCGTCGCCCTGGGGCTTCTCGATGAAGGCCTGCACGACGGAGCCCTCGAGGTCCAGGGCCCCGAAGCGGCCGGGCGGCTGCACGGCGGTGACGGTGGCGTCCAGCTGGGAGCGTCGGTGGTGCGCCACCAGGGCGTGGAGGTCCACGTCGGCGACCGCGTCGCCGTAGGTGAGCAGGAAGGTGTCGTCGAGCAGGGAGCGGACCCGGCGGAGCCGTCCACCCGTCTGGGTGTCGGCGCCGGTGTCGACCAGCGTGACCCGCCAACGTTCGGCCCGCGACGAGTGCAGCCGGATCTCGGCCGAGCGCAGATCGATGGTGATGTCGCTGGTGCGGGTGAGGTAGCTGGTGAAGAAGTCCTTGATGACCTCGCCCTTGTACCCGCAGCAGATCACGAACTCGTCGTGCCCGTAGTGGGAGAAGTGCTTCATGATGTGCCACAAGATCGGCCGCCCACCGATCTCGACCATCGGCTTGGGCCGGACCGTGGTCTCCTCGGCCAGCCTGGTGCCGAGCCCCCCGGCAAGGATCACGACCTTCACCCCGGTTGCATCGGCGGTCTTGCCCAAAAGTTGAGGGTTCGGGTTCCGCGGTTCCGTCCCCGCGGGTCGGACCCTTCGAGCCGACCGCTCCGGGTGGCCTCCGCCCGAGGGTCCGTGCCCGGTAGAGTCGATGCCCATGACGAACACCAGCACGGAGACCCAGCCGCCTCGGGCGCACGCCCGGATGGTCTACCTCGGCCCGGTCTCGCCGCACTGGGAGGTCGACAGCGACTTCGGCGAGCGGACCGTGCTCGAGGAGTTCCGGGCGCGGGCGCTGGCCCGGCTCGTCCTGCTGCCCCGTGACGACCCGCAGTTCCGTCGCAACCGTGAGCGCATCGTGCGGGACGCCGAGCGCGAGGGCATCCTGCTCGAGTGGGACCTCGGTCTTCCCGAGGGCAACGAGGGCTGAGCCCGTCGCCTGTCGTTCACCCGGCGTTCAGGACCCGTCCACCCAACCTGCGTCGCTAGGCTGACGGGCTGTGGATCACCTCGCCGCCAGCCCCGATCACGCGGGTGACGAGCGCTTCCTCAACCGTGAGCTGTCGTGGCTCGACTTCAACGCCCGCGTGCTGGAGCTGGCCGAGGACGCCTCGGTGCCGCTGCTCGAGCGGGTGAAGTTCTGCTCCATCTTCTCGTCGAACCTCGACGAGTTCTACCAGGTGCGCGTGGCCGCCCTGCGCGATCAGGTCGCCGCCGGCGTCTCGACCCGCAGCCCCGACGGCCGCACCCCCAGCCAGCAGCTGGTGGCCATCTCGCAGCGGGTGAACGAGCTGCTGCATCGCCAGGACGAGCTCGTGATGCGCCTGCTGCTGCCGTCGTTGGCCACGGCGGGCGTGCGCGTGCTCCCGTGGGACGACCTCGACGGCGACCAGGCCAAGGAGCTCAGCGCCTGGTACGAGGCGCGGGTGTTCCCGGTGCTCACGCCGCTCGCCGTCGACCGTGCGCATCCGTTCCCGTACATCTCGAACCTGTCGCTCAACCTGGCCGTCGCCGTGCGCGATCCGGAGACGGGGGAGCGTCGCTTCGCCCGCGTGAAGGTGCCCGAGACGCTCCCCCGGCTGGTGGCGCTGTCGGACGGCTCGGGCTGGGTCCTGCTCGAGGAGATCATCGCCGCGAAGCTCGACACGCTGTTCCCCGGCATGGAGTTCGTGGAGCACCGACCGTTCCGCGTCACCCGCAACAACGACCTGTCGCTCGAGGAGAGCGAGAACGAGGACGAGGCCGAGGATCTGCTCGCCGCCGTCGAGATGGACCTGCGTCGTCGGCGCTTCGGTCGGGCGGTGCGGCTCGAGTGCGACGACCGCATGTCGGCCAGCCTGGCCGAACTGCTGCTCGAGGAGCTTGACCTCGATCCGGGCGACGTGTCGTTCCACCGGGCGCCGATCGGGCTGAAGGGCCTGTTCCAGCTCGCCGTGCTCGATCTGCCCGACCTGCGCGACGAGCCGTGGCCGCCCGTCACGCCGCCGCGACTGGCGGAGGCGGCCGAGGCCGGGCGCAGCATCTTCTCCGTGATCCGCGAGCGCGACGTGCTCGTGCACCACCCCTACGAGTCGTTCGCGGACTCGGTGGAAGAGCTCATCCGGCAGGCGTCGGTCGACCCCAAGGTCCTCACGATCAAGGTCACGCTGTACCGGACATCGGGCGACAGCCCCATCGCCCGATCGTTGATCGTCGCCGCCGAGCGACGCAAGCAGGTGGTGGCTCTCGTCGAGCTCCAGGCCCGCTTCGACGAGGAGGCCAACATCACGTGGGCCAAACGTCTCGAGCAGGCGGGCGTGCACGTGATGTACGGCCTCGTCGGTCTGAAGACCCACGCCAAGTGCGTGCTGATCGTGCGGGAGGACGACGACCAACTGCGGCGGTACGTCCACGTCGGCACGGGGAACTACAACTCGTCCACGGCGAGGTTGTACGAAGACCTCGGCCTCATGTCCGCCGAGCCGACCTTGGGCAACGATCTGGCCGCGCTGTTCAACCATCTGACCGGCTACTCCCGCGAGCACAGCTACGAGCGGATCATCGAGGCGCCCCGTCACCTGCGCACGCGGCTCCTCGAGCTCATCGCCAACGAGGGCGCCATGGGCGAGCGCGGCCACATCGTGCTGAAGGCCAACTCGCTCGCCGACCCCGCCATCGTCGAGGCGCTGTACGCCGCCAGCCACGCCGGGGCTCGGATCGAGCTCGTCGTCCGCGGCATCTGTTGCCTGCGTCCCGGCGTCCCCGGTCTGTCGGAGAACATCACGGCCCGCTCGATCGTCGGGCGCTACCTGGAGCACTCGCGGATCTACCGGTTCGCCAACGGTGCGGGCCCGGGCAAGCCCGAGTACTTCATCGGTTCGGCCGACCTGATGCCCCGCAACCTCGACCGACGCGTCGAGATCCTGGTCTCGGTCGACGACCCCGGGCAGCGAGCCCGGCTCGACCAGGTGCTGGCAGCCGCCCTGGCCGACGACGCCCCCGGCTGGGAGCTCGGCCCCGACGGCGGCTGGAGCCGGCGTCGGCCCGACGCCCCGTACTCGAGCCAGCGATGGCTGCACGAGACGGCCCAGACGCCGGTGCGCAAGGCCGGTGAACGTGGGTGAGGCCGCCCACCTGCCGCCCGAGGTGTTGGCGGCCGGTGGCGTGGTGTGGCGCGCCCGAGCCGGTGGCGGCGTCGAGATCGTCGTGATCCACCGGCCCCATCGCCACGACTGGTCGCTTCCCAAGGGCAAACTGGAACCCGACGACGGGTCGCTGGCGGCCTGCGCCCTGCGAGAGGTGGCCGAGGAGACGGGGCTGGACTGCGCGCTGGGCGAGGAGCTCCCGGCCACGCGCTACGAGGACCACAAGGGCCGGTCGAAGGAGGTCCGGTTCTGGACCATGACCGTGTTGGGTGGCTCGTTCGCGCCGAACGACGAGGCCGACGAGCTGCGCTGGGTGTCGCCGACCGAGGCCCTCGCACAGCTCTCCTACGCGTCGGAGCGCGAGGTCGTGCTCGCCGCCCTCGAAGGGCTGGCCTGACCCACCGAGCGGACCGGAGATGGCCGTGGGGTGAACGGAACCCCGGCTTCGGAGGCCGAATCGTCGAACCTTCGGGTCTCGTTCACCGCTCGTTCACCGGAGCAACCCTTTTGGTCCACCCGCCCTCCTTAGCGTCGGAGACGTAAGCGACCACAAGGAGAAGTACCAACCGTGAAGCGCACCACCTCTCGAGCGGCCCTGGTCGGCGGCCTGCTGGCCGTCGTCCTGGCCTCCTGCGGCAGCTCGTCCGCCAAATCGGACACCACCACGGCGGCCGCCGCCGGCACCACGGCGGCGGGCTCGGCGACCCCCAAGGCCGCCACCGCCACCCCCGCCACGGCCGCGACGACCGCGGCTGCGGCCACGACGGCCAAGCCGGCCACCGATCTGAAGGCCACCCTCAACGCGTCGGGCGCCACCTTCCCGAAGGCGTACTACGGCGAGGCCATCGCCGCCTTCTCCGAGAAGAACAAGGGCGTCACGATCAACTACGGCGGCGGCGGCTCGGGCAAGGGTCGCCAGGACCTGGCCGACCAGATCGTCGACTGGGCCGGCACCGACGGCACCATCGCGGACGCCGACAAGGCCAAGTTCAAGGGCGGCGACGTCCTCTACTTCCCGACCGTGGTGGCCCCCATCACCGTGTCGTACAACGTCGACGGCGTCGACAAGCTCCAGCTGTCACCCGACACGATCGCCAAGATCTTCCAGCTCCAGATCAAGTCGTGGGACGACGCGGCCATCGCCGCCGACAACCCCGGCGTGAAGCTCCCGGCGACCCCCATCGTGGTGGCCGTCCGCTCCGACTCGTCGGGCACCACCGACAACTTCACCAAGTTCG
>JANPGL010000362.1:0-2825 GCA_031423915.1 Actinomycetes bacterium
CCCGGTCAGGGCGGGATCCGTGCCACGGCGGGCGATGTGCTGGAGGCGACGTTCGTGAACGATCTGACCTCGGCGAACACGGTGCACTGGCATGGGATCGCGCTCCGCAACGACATGGACGGGGTGCACGATCTCACCCAGTCGGTGGTGGAGCCGGGTGGTCGGTTCGCGTACCGGTTCACGGTGCCGGATCCGGGCACGTACTGGTTCCATCCGCACATGGGCCTCGAACTCGACCGCGGCCTATACGCGCCGCTGATCGTGGAAGACCCGAAGGAACCCGTCGCGTACGACGTCGACGCCACGTTGATGCTCGACGACTGGCTCGACGGGTACGGCCGCTCCCAGGAGGACGTCCTCAAGTCGCTCCAGCAGTACGGGGGTCACTCCGGGATGATGGGTGGCACCGACGCGTCCACCGGAGGCATGGGTGGGATGTCGGGCCACGGGAGCATGGGCGGGGCGGCCGGCTCGGCGGACGGAGGGATGGGTTCGAACATGGGTGGCCTGTCCGGCGACGTCGCCTACCCGCTCCACCTGATCAACGGCCGTGCACCGGCGGACCGCGACGTCGTGAAGGCAGCCCCCGGTCAGCGCGTGCGGCTACGGCTGATCAACGCCGGGTCGGATACGGCCTATCGGGTCGCCGTGGCCGGCCATCGGCTCACGGTGACCCACGCCGATGGGTTCCCGGTCGAACCTGTCGAGGTCGACAACGTCGAGCTCGGGATGGGGGAGCGCTACGACGTGATCGTCACCACCCAATCGGGCAAGTTCGCCATCGTGGCCCGACCGATCGGCAAGTCCGATCCGAGCGCCGAGGCCCTTCTGGTCACCAGCGACGCGTCGACCGCGCCGTCGGTCGGGACGAGCCCGACCGGGCTCACCGGCCGCACCCTCGTCTACGCCGACCTCACCGCCACCGAACCGGCGCGCCTGCCGGCCAAGTCTCCGGATCGGACCGAGACGATCACGCTGACGGCGAGCATGAACGGATACACCCACGGCATCGACGGCAAGAGTTACCCGAACAGCGCACCGATCCTGGTGCGCGAGGGCGAGCGACTCCGGTTGAAGGTCGTGAACGCCACGATGATGTTCCACCCCATCCATCTGCACGGGCACACGTTCCAAGTCGTCGGTGCCGGCAGCGCCCGCAAGGACACGGTCAACGTGCTCCCGATGACCACCGCCACCGTCGACATCCAGGCCGATAACCCGGGGCAGTGGATGCTCCACTGCCACAACACGTACCACTTCGAGACCGGCATGGCGACGGTCCTCTCGTACCGGGCCTGACCGGTCCCGCTACGGTCCCGAGCGTGCGTCCCGTGCCGGTGGTGAGCTGAGTGGCCGTCGTCCTCGTCGTCGACGACGAACCCCGCATCCGTGAGCTCGTCCGCCGCTACCTCGAACACGAGGGCCACCGCGTGATCACCGCCGCGGGCGGTGCGGAGGCCCTCGAGGTCGCCGCCCACACCGAGGTCGATCTCGTCGTGCTCGACCTGCGCCTGCCCGACATCCCCGGTGAGGAGGTGGCCCGTGAGCTGCGCGCCCGCTCGGACGTGCCGATCCTGATGCTCACCGCCAAGATCGACGAGCGCGACCGGATCCACGGGCTCGAGGTCGGCGCCGACGACTACGTCACCAAACCGTTCAGTCCACGCGAGCTGGTGCTCCGGGTGAACGCGATCCTGCGCCGCGGTCGATCCGGTCCGTCCGCCGCCGACGCGCCCGTGACCTACGGCGAGGGCGCCTTGAGCATCGACGACGCCACCCGCCGGGTGCTGGCGCACGGCGCCACGGTGGAGCTCACGCCGACCGAGTGGGGCATCCTCACCACGCTGGCCGCGCAACCGGGTCGAGTGTGCTCGCGCTACGAGATCATCAACCGCGTGCGTGGCTACGAGTTCGACGGCTACGAACGCACCGTCGACTCTCACGTCAAGAACCTCCGTCGCAAGATCGAGACCGATCCCGCCAACCCGACGCTCGTGAAGACGGTGACCGGCATCGGCTACCGGCTCGGAGTCGACCGTGACCGCTGACCACCGCCCGATCGTTCGTAGCCCCCTCGCCGTGCGGCTCGTGGCCGCGTTCGTCACCGTGGCCGTCGCCGCCGTGTTCGTGCTAGCCGGCCTCACCCTGTGGCGCACCCGCCACACCGTCGGCCAGCTGACCGACGAACGCCAGCAGGCCACGGCCGACGCAATCGCCCAGACCCTCGCGCTCGGCTACCAGCAGGACGGCGGCTGGGACGGCACCGACCCGCACCCCGCGATAATGGTCGCCGTCCAGGCCGGCGCCACGCTCACCGTGCTCGACCAGCAGGCCGCCCCGCTGCAACTTCGCAGCCGTATGGGCAACATGCCCGCCATGGCCACCGTCGCCGACGGTGTCGAGCGGCGTGCCCCGATCATCGTCGACGGACGAACCGTCGGCACTGCCGTCGTCACGTTCACCAGGGGCGAACTCGGCCAGGCCGAACGCCACGTCCGCGACGCCCTGTCCGGCACCGTCCTGATCGGTGCCGTGATCGCCGCGCTCGTCGCGCTCGCCGTCGCCATACCGCTCGCCCGGCGCGTCGTCCGCCCGCTCAGCCGGATCACCGCGGTCGCCCGCCGTCTCGGCGACGGCGACGCCAGCGCCCGCGTCGACGACCACGACGCACCGGGCGAGCTCGGCACGCTCGCCCTCACCTTCGACGAGATGGCCGACCGGCTCCAGGCCCACGAGACGACCCGCCGCAACGTCGCCGCCGACGTCGCCCACGAGCTACGAACCCCGCTGACCCTTCTGCAGGGCAGCTGCGAAGAGGTCATCGA
>JANPGL010000363.1:0-2952 GCA_031423915.1 Actinomycetes bacterium
GGCGTCGTCGCGTTCGTGGGCGGCCGCTGCGATGCGAGCGACGGGGTCGAACAGTGGTGTCGTGGTGAGGATGCGTTCCGTTTCCCATGAATGGAATCGCACGCGGTCTCGCTCGGTGGTGCTGAGGGCGCGCGGGAGGTCCCAGATGCCGGTGGGGACACCGACGCGGCCGATGTCGTGGAGCAGTCCGGCGCAGTGGACGGTTGCGCACGCTGTTGGATCCAGTCCAAGTAGCGCGGCGGCAGCAGCAGCGAGCCCGGCGACCATCTCGGAGTGGCCGGTGAACCAGGTGGACTTGAGGTCGCTGAACCGGGCGAACGAGCGCGGCCTGATCGACCTGCGATGCACTGATTCGGGCGGGTGGTCCGGGTTCGGCGTCTCGGAGCAGATCCCAGACCGATGTCTGGGGGTTGTCGAGCAGGTCGTAGAGTTCGCTTGCGTCGGTGAGGAACCGGTCGACGAGATCAGGGTCGAGTTGTCCGCTGCGTCGTGCGCGTAACTCGGCACTAGCGCCGCCGCGGCCTTAGCGGCTGCGGAACAGTTCGGCGACGTAGGCGACTTCGACCAGCCTGGTGACGAGGGAGATCTCGTCACCGGTGAGGTGGCGTGGGCCGCCGTGTCCGTCCCATCGTTCGAACGCGTCGGATGCGACCTTGGCCGCGCCAGCTGGGACGGGGAGCAGCGCGGTGAGCCGTTCCGCGGCATCGCACTGCGCGGCGTCGTGCCGGGCAGCGGCGAGTGGACCGTCGGTCAACATCGCGTCGATCGCCGCTGCCCGTGGACCGGGCGGGCGTGGGCGGCGAGGCGCTCGTTGATCAGCGTCATGGCCCGGTCGGGGCGTGAGGGGTCGACCTCGGCCATCACCACCCGCAGACCGACATCGTCGCCAGCTGCGTAGCGGTGGGCCTCCTCGACTGCGAATCCGGTACAGCCGATATGGCGCAGCAGCGCGCCGAACACCGCATCGACGACGAGTCGATCGTCGCCGACGCGGTTGGCGAGTTGGCCGGCAAGCACCGCAGTGCGCATCGTGGTCTCGTGGGCGAACCCGTCCGCGGCATCACACGCGAGCGAGAGCGCCCCGAGCACCTCCACCAGACGGACCGATCCGTCGTTCACGAACCCGAGTCTTCCACGTTCACCGCCGAGCTCGGGCGGGGCCGCTCACGGTCGGTAGAGCTCGATCAACGCTGCCGTATCGACGAAGGGGCGGTAACGAACCGCGAGCCCCTCGCGGACGATCCAGTGGTGCAACTCGTCGATCACGGCGCGCTTGCCCGTGCCGCGATGCGTCGCTTCGAAGTGTACCTCGGCCACCACCGCGTCGCCATCCACGAAGCACCGCCCGACATCGAACACGTGGAACTCGAGCTGCGCGACGCCACCGAAGTAGTGCTCAACTGCGGGATGTCCAATCCCGTGGCGCAGCATCGGCACCAGATCGCCCCCGGGAGCGGTCACGTCAACGCTCCAGTCGATCTCCGGATGCAGCAGCGCGAACAGGCCAGGAAGATCACCCCGCCCGAACGCCACGTAGACCCCGCCCACGACGTCAAGGGGCCTCGCGCGTTCGGCTGGGACGGATTCGTTGATGGTTGATGTTGCAGCAGTCGTCATGCACACCACGATGCGACACCACACCGACGCCGCACATCGGAAGAATCACCTATGCGCTGCGCTGCGCTGCACGCGTCGGCCGAACGACACCCACGGCACCGACCCACCGGCACGGCCAGCTCCACGTCAACCAGGGGCGACCTCCCAGCGTGAGCGCCTCGACGATGTGCGCGTGTCAACGCTGCGCCACTACCTCGAAGCGCTCAGCGCCCGGCGCATGGCCCCTGTTGCGGCGTGGCCGAGCTGAGGACGAGCCCACCGGTGGACGGCCGCCGAGACGCCACCGTCACGATCCGCGGTCGTGTCCACATCAACGGAACTCGCAATGCTCGAGGACTGCGGCAAGGCGTCGACTTCGGCCAGGGCGTGCGCAACGACGACCTCGACACGGCCGTCGCGGACACCATCGCTCATCCAAAGCGTGGCCGTCGTCGCGATCCCCCGACCTCGCCGCGACGGCGCGATCGCGTAGCCGGTCTCGACGGGACGCGCCGACGGTGGTCCCTTGAAGCCACCGAAGCCGACCACAATGCCGTCATCGTCGAAGAAGGGGGGAAAGCTCCATGGGCCGGCGTCGCGGTCGAGGGCCGCGTCCACCGCGAAGGCAACGCTTCGGGGAAGCCGATCCAGCCCGGCTCGACCGGCGCTCCGAATCGCTCCACGAACCCAACGTCACTCTCGGCGAGCGCAGTGAGCCCGTCCAGGTGTGCCGGTACAACACGAGTTGCCACGCGGTCAGCGTCCCAGCCGAGCCGCCACGAGTCGACAGCTTCGATCCACACGACAGGCGCTCGGTAACGGCCCGACCGGGTACGCGCGACTTCTGCTGGTCGGCTCGCCTGGACAGTTGCCGGATCCCGGGCAGCTGGGGCGACGAACCCAACAAGCGATATCAGGCTCCGACCAAGTGGGTCGGTCACCACCCGTCGACGGGGCACCCGTCCCGCTCGCTGGCCGCCGTCCGTGTGGTTCGCCGAGTCGACAACGACGAGTTGGGCTGGCCCGTAGGAAAGCGGATCGTCACCCTTCGGTCAACGCCCTGTGCTTGAGCGCGTCGGCGATGAACGGGGTGTCCACGTCGAACGTGCCGTGGGCCAGCAGGTGCCTGCTTCAAGATCCTCGACGACGGCCGACCACGGCCGCCGCGTGCTGGTCGGCACCACCGCGCGACCTCGTCGATGCCGACCATCGCGCCACGTGCCGCCACCGACCGGTCGGCTGCTACCGCCTCATCGGCGACGTCATCGGCGTCGCGCTCAGCTGGGCCGACCACCGTGGGCCGCGTACTGCTCGGCGACACCGCGATCGAACGGGCCGACCGGTGTCATCGTGATC
>JANPGL010000364.1:0-4727 GCA_031423915.1 Actinomycetes bacterium
GTTGAAGCGCCTGCACCTTCCACCCCGAGGGGCCAGTCGATCATCGGGGGGCCAGGGTGCCCCTCCGCCGTAGGAAGCGACGAGGCGGCCCCAACCGGCGCTGCCGCTCGGTGGCGGTGCCCTGACGCGCGCCAGAGGGCCGCTGGGTTGCTGCGTCCCAGCGGTCTTCCCAACGCTTGGTTCGCCGCAGAACCCACATCTCACGCGGCCGGCGTGTTCCGGGCGGGCCGAGGCACCATTTCCGTCGGTTCCGCCACGAACCGGTCGTTCATCGCTGCCGCCGAGCGGCGGTTACGACGACGGGGAAACGATCCAGGTCGCGAGTCGACCCATAAGGTCTTCCGACGGTCACCCGGTGTTCACGACATCGGACTCCATGAGCCGGCGGACCATCTGGATGGCACCGGCCGGCATCGGGCCCACCTTGACCACATCGCCAACGCGAGGTGCACGAACCCATTCGGTCGACGAAACGGCGATGCCGACATGCCCCAAGTCCGTCGGGGGGCTTCCGCCGCGCAGGAAGATCAGGTCACCTGGTCGGATGGTCTCGCGGTTTGGGTCGACCTCGCGCCCGAGCGTCGCCTGTGTCCCGGTGTACGCCGGAACCTCGAGACCCACCTGCCGGTAGGCAGCCGCGACGAGGCCCGAACAGTCGAACGTGCCCGGCCCGCTCGTGGCGAAGACGTACGGCTTGCCCAATTGGGCGAGGGCGAACGACGCCACGCGCTCGGGCTTCGTGTCCGGCGCCCTGATGCCCGAGGTCGGCCGAGCGACGGGCGTTTCGTCCACCGGAACGGACGGCGGCACCACGGCGACCTGTTGGCTGCCGCTCCAGCGCACGGGCGTCGAGGCTTGGATCATGGCCTGCAGGCTCACCGTGGCACCGGCTGATCGGGCCGAAGCCGACGGATCGGTGCCCGTCGACCGCAGCGTGCCTTGCGTGGCGGAGATGTGGGTCATGTCGCGCTTCCGGTCGTCGGCTGACCCTCCTCACCGTGCAGGCCGGGTACCCGTCCCGGCCCAGTACCCATCCTGGTGATGGCGTCTGCGCACGGGCCCAACCCTTGCCGAGGCCTGCATCCGGACGGCTCGGCGACCAGATCGGTCATCACCAGTCTGCCTGGCGTGACCCTCCGGCAACGGTCGACCTGCCCCGGGCGTGCGACCGGCCGAATCCACCTAGGCCACAGACCCCAATCAGTGACTCAAAGTCGGGACGTGTTGTGGCCACCGCTCGCGGCGGCGCCGGGTAGCGCGACGCCCTCGTTGCCGTTCGAGGTCGCTAGGCCCGCGACCATTCCCGGCACACGCCGGCGTAGCCGCCAGAACGTGTCCTCCATGAGGATGTGATCGAACTCCCCGTTGCGCCCCACGCTGTAGAGCCCGGCGATGCCGGTGCCGTTGGCGGCGAGGTCGGCGCGATCGTGCTCGTAGTCAAGGGCGAACACCGGGTACCCGAGTGGCTGACGCAGCACGCTCGCACCGATCACACGGGAGGCGATGTCGCCGACGAGCGGGCCAAGCGTCGAGACGCACCGGGCGACGACCTCGTCGTCGGAGAGGCTCCAGACATCGTCACCGGGCTGCGCGCCGAGCTCGCACAGGATCATGGTCTTGCCCGCCGGCGCGGTCCACGGCATCGACAACGGCGTCTCGGTGACCCGGAAGTACGGAAACCCGTGTGGGGTCCACACCACCACGTCAGGGAGGAGGTCACGTCCCGTCAACTTCAGGTTCACGAGCACGAGCCCCCGGAACCGGAACCGAGCGAAGCGCTCCAACCGATCGCTGCCTTGCACGAGGCTCGGTAGCCGGTGCACGGGCAGCGTCGAGATCACCATTGAGGTCTCGATGTCACGACCGTTCACCCGCGCCCCCACGACCCGGCCGTCGTCGACGTACACCGCCTGCGCCGGCTGCTCGAGCTGGACCCCCCGCGGTAGCTGGCTGGCGACGTGCTCGCAGATGGCACCGACACCGCCGACGGGTGATACGTGGTGGACACCGGTCGCCGACGGTTCCTCCTTGCAGTAACCGATCATGACGGCGCGACGGGTGAGCCGTTGGGCCGCTCGTAGCCAGATCGTCTGAGCGAGCCCCGTGGGGATCTTGTCGATGACGCTCGCCGAGAGTTGCTCGGCCGGCAGGCCGGACCAGGCCTCCAGCAACGGCAGGGCGACCTCTTCGGCAAGCGCGGCGCCGTAGTCGTGACGGAACCGGTCCGCCGCCACGCGCAGGTCACGATCGGGCCGTCGCACCCGCTCGGCGAGCGCGCTCGTGACGAACCGGGGCACGCCGAGCAGCCCGACCGGGTAGTGCGGGTGCCGCCGCGGGCTCAGGTGTACCACCTCGCCGTAGCGCGGCAGGACGTGGAACGGGCCCGGCACGCCGAGCGCGGCGACGAAGCGGTTCGTGACGAAGTGCGCGCCGATGTCGTAGCTGAATCCGTCCTTGTCGACGTGGCTCGTCGCCATGCCGGCCAGGCGGGAGCCCGCCTCGTACACGTCGGCGTCGACGCCGTGGCGCAGGAGTTCGTGGGCGGCGACGAGGCCGGCGATGCCACCTCCGATCACGACCACAGGGGGACGGGCAGCGATCATGCGGGCCTCCGGAGCACGACACGAAGGAGCGCGCCCCGCCGGATCAGCGTGAGCAGCCCGTCGAGGACCGTGAACGCGGCGAGCGCAGGCGCGGCCGACAATGAGAACCGATCGACGGCCCAGCGCGGGGCGCCCCAGTCGTCCAACCAGTTGCGCACGCTGTAGGTCCAGTTCACCGGGCTCGTCGTGGTGCCCAGTTCCTCGATCTCGAGTCCGCCGCGTTCGGCCAGCAGGCGCATCGAGTGCTTGCTGAAGAGGTTCCAGTGCCGCGGGAAGTGGTAGCCGCCCCAATGCCTCCCCTTCGTCAGCGCGTAGTCGGGCGAGTCGGTGGAGTCCGTGATCAGGTACAGGCGACCCCCCGGGCGCAACACCCGGGCGATCGCTCGGAGGAGCGCCACGGGGTCGGAAACGTGCTCGACGGTCTGGATGCAGAGCGCCAGATCGACCGATGCGGGTTCGATGTCTGCCTCCTCGATCGTCGCGACGTCGACCGTCAGCCCTTTGCGTCGAGCGGCCGCAACCGCCCGCTCGTCGGTATCGACCCCCCGGAGCTGCCAGCCCGGTGGTCCGTGTCGCCGAAGCAGCTCGAGGTGGAAGCCGTCCCCGCACCCGACATCGAGCACCGACGCGCCCGACGGCATCCCGCGCGCAGCCCGCAGCAGTCGGCGCGCCTCGAGGCGGCTACGCACCCGGTGAACGAGCCCAAACTGCTCCTCGTCGAAGGCGAACGCGTGGTAGCTGTCCGGGTAGATGCGGCTCAGCTCCGACAGATCCGGCCGCGGGTCGAGGTACACGAGCTGGCAGCGTGGGCATTGCACGGCCAGGAACGACTGGTCTGACGTCCGGTACTCGAAGTCCTCTCCCACACCTACGGGCACCCCGTCCTGGCCACCGCACAAGCAGCAACCGACGGACCCCATCTGCAGCCTCGATCCCGCCGGTACCACGGACGGTTGTGAGCTCGTGGTCACTGCATCCCCCATTTCTGTCGAAGTATCGATTGAGAATCATGATCGGTCGAAGTTCGGTTCGGGCCGGCGCGACATGCATCGCGCTATAGCGCTCGAAACAGCCATCCAGCACGCTCGGACACCATCGACGGTGCCGCCACCGAAGGACATGACGGGCTCGTGGACGCCTCGGCACCGTTGGTGGCCGTATGGCAGTGCTCTACCGAAGCGAGACGCAGAGTGCCGTGATCGTGCGCGCACTACTCCGCTGCGATCGACTCGACCGTGCGATGCCGAATCCGACGAGTACGTTTCCGGAGAGTCCGAACGCACCCAACAGCGCCACGAGGGCGAAGACCATCAGGATCGGCCACGAGCCATGCGCACCCGGCAACCCGATGGCAGCAGCGACCTCGGCCAGCGGGCAGTCGCCGATGCTGCGGCCGTTGTCGTGCGACGAACCGTGACCATGATCGGCTTGGTCGCCGAGGGCGCGAGCCGTGAGCCCGGCTCCGGAGGACATACGCGGGGTTTCGGACCCGTGGTGGTCAGCGAGGGCCACGCACATCACGAGCAGCAGCGACACGGCCACGGCGGTGCCCGCCACGACAACGCGAACGAACCGGCCGACCATGCATCGAACCTATCAGCGCCCTTCGGCTGCTGGCACTGGGCGTGGCCCTCGCAGGAAGGCGACGTGCCGAGGTACGAAGACTCAGCCGTCGGGCTCCGACGCGCACGTATCCCGCGGTTGCCGGCGTGCGAGCGCCAAGCGCTCGGAACAGCGGTTCTACGTGGTGACGCACGGCGCTCATGACCGCGCGCTCCGAGCGGTGCGCCTTCGAGTTGTGTGGTCAGGATCCCAGCCATCGCGTCATGGGCGTTCGTTGAGTGGCCACCGACGACCGTTAACCGCCAACCTGCGTGGTGGCGCTTGACGCTGATGAAAGAGGCGCCGATGGTGGCGCTGAAGTCACTGCGTGTGCCGGCCTTCGGCCAGCGCGTTCAGCCGTGCGAACCGCTCCATGAGGCTCGGTGCTGCATGGCCCCTGTAGGTGGCGGCCTGCCTCGTATTAGTCGAGTTCGAGCGCCAGCCTGAGCGCGTCGTTGATCATGGTCAGTTCCTCGTGGCTGGCCCGGCCCACGAACGCTCCGAGCCTCTCGGGGGCGACGG
>JANPGL010000365.1:0-11816 GCA_031423915.1 Actinomycetes bacterium
CCGCGGCCGGGGCGGCGGGGGCCGGGGCGGGCGCCACCGCGGCGTCGCCGACGACCGCGATCACGTCACCGACCTGGACCACGTCGCCTTCGGCGGCGCGGATCTCGGTGACGGTGCCCGACACGGGGCTGGGAACTTCGGTGTCGACCTTGTCGGTGGAGACCTCGAACAAGGGCTCGTCGGCGGCGACGGTGTCGCCCACCTTCTTGAACCACTTGGTGATGGTGCCCTCGGTGACGGTCTCACCGAGCTGGGGCATGGAGACGTCAGCCATCAGGTGTTCAGGCTCCTTCCGGTGAGCGAAAGCACGGTCTCACCGAAAAGCTCGGTGAGCGAGGGGTGGGGTTGGATGAGAGACGCCACGTCGTCGACGGTGGCCTCCCAGTTGACGGCCAGGTAGCCACCGGAGAGCTGCTCGGTGACCCACGGTCCGACCATGTGGACACCCAGGATGCGCCCGGCGGTGCCGTCGGCATCCTTCTGGGCGATGACCTTCACGAGGCCTTCGGTCTCTCCGAGGATGAGGGCGCGACCGTTGCCGCGGAACTGGTGCTTGGCCACCATGATGTCGAGCCCGGCCGCGCGCGCCGTGTCTTCCGAGTGGCCGGCGAAAGCGACCTCGGGGTGGCAGTAGATGGCCCAGGGCACCTTGTCGTACTCGATGGGCAGCGGGTGCTCGCCCAGGATGTCCTTCACGACGAGGATGGCTTCGGCGTAGCCGACGTGGGCCAACTGCGGGGTGTTGATCAGGTCCCCGACGGCGTACACACCCGGCTCGCCGGTGCGGCAGTACTCGTCGACCTGCACGAAACCGCGCTCGTCGACGTGGACCTTGGTGCCCGCCAGGCCGAGCATGTCGGCGAACGGGCGCCGGCCGACCGACACGACGACGGCGTCGACCTCGAGGTTCTCGCCCTCGCCGAAGTGGACCGTGGTGCCACCGGTGCCGTTGGGCGTGTGGCCGGTGACCTTCACACCCGTGCGGATGTCGATGCCCGTCTTCTTGAACGAGCGCACGACCACGTTGGCGCAGTCGGTGTCGCACCCCGGCAGGATCTTCGGGAGCCCTTCGAGGATGGTCACCTGGGCGCCGAGGTCGGCGAAGGTGGAGGCGAACTCGCAGCCGATGGCACCGCCGCCGATGACCGCCACCCGGGCGGGCACGGCCGTGAGCATCAGCACCTCGTCCGACGTCATGATGGGGCCACCGGGCGGGAAGCCGGGGATGGTCCGCGGCACGGAGCCGGCGGCGAGCACCACGTTGGTGCCCTTGACCGAGGCCTGCGAGCCGTCGTTCAGGGTGACGGCGACCGTGCGGTCGGCGAACAGCGAGCCCGTGCCCTCGTACACCGTGACCTTGCGGGCTTTCATGAGCCCGGTGAGGCCCTTCACGAGGCCGTCGACGATGCGCTGCTTGCGGGCCTGGCTGACCGAGAAGTCGACGGTGGGAGCGCTGGAGTTGATGCCGAACTCGGCGGCGTGCTGCACGTGGCGGTACACGGCCGCCGTCTCCAGGTACTCCTTGGCCGGGATGCAGCCCCGGTTCAGGCACGTACCGCCGAGCGCGTCGCGCTCGACGAGGGCGACGTTCAGCCCCGCCGACGCGGCGTAGAGCGCCGTTGCGTAGCCACCTGGGCCACCGCCGATGACCACAAGATCGAACACACCCGGTTCCGTCGTCATCTGGGGACCGCTTCCTCCTGAGGCGGCTCGGCCATCCGAGCGCCAACTCGACCGCTTGGAAGGCTAGCGGGCGGACCTGCTGGTCACATGCTGTGACGCCACGCCGACCAGGGGTCGCTCCACACCACCCTGGCGGCCGGGAGCGGCTGTCAGTCCAGTCGCCACCGGGCGCCGTCGCCCAGGAAGTCGAACGACAGGAAGGCCGCGCCCTCCCCCGGCTCGAACGCCAGGTCGCAGGCGAGCGTGGCACCGGCCGCGATCTCCTGCCCTTTGCACGGCCGGTCTCCGCTCGCCTCCCGCCGGGCGCGCGGCGTACGCACCAGCAGCGTCCAGGGACGCTCGGCGTCGGCGGGTTGGGCCAGGCGGGCGGCGCGCGCGTCGATCTCGACGCCGACCTGCACCACGTCGGCGCCCTTCGTCACCTTGGTCACGACCACCGACAGGTCACCGACCCGGACGACGTCGCCGACCCGGTGGATGGTCAGGGTCCGCTCGGCCCGGCTGCCCGCCACGCGCACGAGGAACACCCCGCCGGCCAGCAGGATGGCCATGCCGCACACGAGGGCGGTGAGGATCAGCCGTCGGGTGCTCACGGGAGCGACACGCTACCGCCGCGACCCGATTCGCCGCCCGACCGCGGTTTGCGTGCGGCCGCCGCTAGGGTGCCGAATCGTGCGACGTCCGACACGTCACCGGGCTCGTTCGGCCGGATCCGTCCTCGCCGTCGGCGTCGCGCTGGTCGTCACGCTCACGTCGTGCGGCTCGTCGGGGAGCAGCGCGGCCGCCCCCTCGACGCCTGCGCCGGGCGCCCCGGTACCCGCGGTCGTCGGCTCCACCTCCGCCACCCGGGCAGGCGCGACGTCCACGACGTCCGCGCCGGCCGGTTCGGTGGCCCCCTCCCCGGCGATCCCGACCCCGGCGGTGCTCCAGTTCAAGGCGCCGCTGCTCGCCGGCGGTGCGCTCGATGCCACGACCTACACGGGCAAGCCGGTCGCGTTCTGGTTCTGGGCCCCCTGGTGAACGACGTGCAACGCAGAAGCCCCCTCGGTCGAGGAGGCAAGAGCAGCCTTCCAGGGCAAGGTCGACGTCATCGGCGTCACCTGGGCCGGTGAGACCAAGACGTACCAGCAGTTCGTCGACCGCCATCATCTGTCGTTCCCGCAGGCCATCGACGAGGGCGGCGCCCTGTTCGCCCACTTCGGCGTGTCCGGCCAGCCGGCCTGGGTGTTCGTCGGCCGCGACGGCAAGGTGGAGCGCCACCTCGGCGCGCTCGAGCCCGACGAGATCGCCGCGAAGCTGACCGCGCTGTCGGCCTGATCACCCGCCGACGTCGAGCCTGCAGCCGCCGCGCGGTCGCCTCGGTCGCTCCTCGCCGCCCGGCAGGCCCTACCCTGGCCCTCGATTCAGGAGGACCGTCGTGGAGATTGCCATCAGCGGGGCCAGTGGCCTCATCGGGCGAGCGTTGGTGACGGCGCTCGGCCGCGCCGGGCACCGGCCCATCCGCCTCGTGCGCAAGCCGGCCTCGGGCACCGACGAGATCAGCTGGGACCCTGCGAAGGGCACGATCGACGCCGAGTCGCTCGACGGGGTGGACGGCGTCGTGCACCTTGCCGGGGCGGGCATCGGCGACAAGCGGTGGAGCGACTCGTACAAGCGCACCCTCGTCGAGAGCCGCACCACCACCACCGGCCTGATCGCCCGCACCATGGCGGGCATGCGCCGCCCGCCCAAGGTGCTGCTGTCCGGGTCGGCCATCGGCTACTACGGCGCCCGCGGCGACGAGGAGCTGACCGAGGACAGCGCCGGCGGCGAGGGGTTCCTCGCCGACCTGTGCCGCCAGTGGGAGGCGGGCACGGCACCCGCATCCGAGGCCGGCATCCGCGTCGTGCACCTGCGCACCGGCATCGTGCTCTCGCGAGACGGTGGCGCGCTGCGCAAGCAGCTCCCGCTGTTCAAGTGGGGCCTCGGCGGGCGCATGGGAACCGGGAAGCAGTGGCAGAGCTGGATCGACATCAGCGACGAGGTGGGCGCCATCGTGCACCTCCTCCAGCAGGACGTCGCCGGCGCCGTGAACCTCACCGCCCCGAACCCGGTCACCAACATGGAGTTCACGAAGGCGCTGGCCACCGTGCTGCGCCGTCCGGTGTTCCTGCCGATCCCCTCGTTCGGGCCCAAGCTGCTGCTCGGCGGCGAGCTCGCCGAGGCGCTGCTGTTCACCGGCCAACGCGTCCTGCCCACCAAGCTCCAGTCGACAGGGTTCGCCTTCCGTCACCCCACGCTCGAGGGCGCGCTGCGCGAGGAGCTGGGACGGCAGGCGGCGTGAGCGACGTCGCGGTGCGTCCGCTCCCCGAGCGGGCCGAGGTCGTGGTGGTGGGCGCCGGGCTGGCCGGCCTGGCCGCCGCCCGCGTCCTGCACGCCGCCGGGCGCGACGTGGTGGTGCTCGAGGCCTCCGACGGCGTTGGCGGCCGGGTCCGCACCGACGTCGTCGACGGGTTCCGCCTCGACCGCGGCTTCCAGGTGCTGCTCACCGCTTACCCCGAGCTGCACCGCCAGTTCGACGTGGCCGCGCTGCGGCTCCAACGCTTCGAGCCCGGCGCCGTCGTGTGGCACGCCGGCGCGGCGTACCGCCTGGGCGACCCGTTGCGCGCCCCGCGCACGCTGGTGTCGTCGCTGCGCGCCCCCATCGGTTCGCTGCTCGACAAAGCCAAGCTCGGGCTGTGGCAGCGCTCGTTGCTGCGCGGACCCGCCGCCGACCTGCTGCGCGGCCCCGACCTGCCGACGCTCGCCTCGCTCCGGGCCGCCGGCTTCTCGAGCACGCTGATCGATCGGTTCTTCCGGCCTCTCGTCGGTGGCATCCAACTCGACCCGACCCTGTCGTCGTCGGGCCGCATGATGGCGCTCGTGATGCGCATGCTCAGCGACGGAGACGCTGCCGTGCCGGCCGACGGGATGGGTGCCATCAGCGCCCAGCTCGCCTCGCACGTGCCTGCCGAACGCGTCTGGCTGTCGACCGCCGTCGAGCGGCTCGAAGGCCGCACCGTGCGATTGACGGGCGGCCGCGCCATCGAGGCCGAAACGGTCGTGGTGGCCACCGAGGGGCCGGCCGCCTCTGCGTTGCTCGGGCTGCCGACCGTGGCCTCGCGCTCGGCGGCGTGCGTGTGGTTCGCCGCCGACGTCGCGCCGCTGCCCGACCGGGCCATCGTGCTCGACGGCGACGGCACCGGCCCGGTGGCCAACGTGGCCGTCATGAGCAACGTGGCGCCGTCGTACGCGCCCGCGGGTCGTTCGCTCGTGGCCGCCGCCATGCCCGGCGTCGGGCCGGGCCATGGTCTCGGCGACCTCGCCACCGTTGCCCGCACCCAGCTGCGCGGCTGGTGGGGCCCGGTCGTCGACCGCTGGACGGTGCTGCGCACCGACGTCATCGCGCACGGTCAGCCCTCGACCGCTCCGCCGTTCCATCCCCGCCAGCGCGTCTCGCTGGGCGGTGGGCTGTTCGTGTGCGGCGACCACCGTGACACACCCTCGATCCAGGGTGCCCTGTTCTCCGGACGGCGGTGCGGCGAGGCCGTCGCCGCCGCCCTTCCACGAAAGGTTGTCGCTTGAGCGAGCACGTCACCGAGGCCACGCGGGTCATCGACGCACCGGTGGCCACCATCTTCGACCTGCTGGCCGACCCATCGGCGCACGCCCGTTTCGACGGGTCGGGCACGGTGCAGGCCGCCCGCACCGGTGGCCCGACGCGTCTGTCTCTCGGCGCCGGCTTCGGCATGGACATGAAGATGGGCGTCCCCTACAAGATCACGAACACCGTCGTGGAGTTCGAGGAGGGCCGCCGCATCGCCTGGAAGCACTTCGGCGGGCACGTGTGGCGCTACCTGCTCGAACCGCAGGGCGACGGCACGTCGACGCGGGTGACCGAGCAGTTCGACTGGACGACGGCGCGCAGCCGCCTGTTCATCAAGCTCGCCGGCTACCCCGAGAAGAACCAGAAGTCGATGGAGAAGACGCTCGAGCGCCTCGACGCGCTCGTGGCGCCGAAGGGCTGAGCGCCCGGCGCGTCAGTCCTCGCCGAGACGTTCGCGGCAGTCGATGCAGTGCGGCGAGCCGGCGCGGAACTGCGCCTTGAGCTTCTGCATGCCGCAGTTGGCGCACAGGACGTGCGTGATGGGGGGCGGCGGCTTGGGCGCCGGTGGCGCCTTCGGCGTGGTCGAGCGCGGGGCCCGGGTCTTCGGCGCGGCGGGCGGCGGGCCGGCCTGCGGCGGAGCGGCCGCCAGCGGCGGACGCTCGCGCACGCCGTCGGCGAACTTCAGCCACGCGGCTCCGGGGCTGAGCTCGACCAGCGCGTTGGCGTCGATGAGCAGGCGGGCCATCGGCTCCGACAGGATGCTGCGGTCGTTCTGGCCGTAGCGGCCGTACCACTCGACCGTGCGCACGTTGTGGTGCGCGCCGGCGTCGTCGGTGCGCTGCTCGAGGTCGCCGGTGATCTCACCCACGATGAGCTGACGGGACGGCACGTCGACGGTGACGACGAGGTCTCCGAGGTGCATGTCGTCGCGGAACCGACCGAGCCGGGCGTCGTCGCCCGGGAACGCCACCGTCGAGCTCGCCTCGAACGCCCGGGCCAACCGCCCGTTCTCGCCTGCCCTCAGGTACCAGCACCGTCTTGCCACGCCCCCAGCCTTGCAGGCGCGGCCCCCGAGCGCGCCAATGGCCCGGGCCGCACGCCCCGAAGGGCGGCGACCCGGGCCGTCGGCGTGGTCAGGTCAGGCGCCGCCCTCGGCGAGCGTCACCGTCGCCGGCTTGAAGCCCGCACCCTCGGTGTCGACCTTGTCCTTCTTCAGCTCGTCGACCGCCTTCTGGGCGTAGGTCATGTTCACCGCGGCGGCGTCGGCCGGCTTGGTGAGCACCGTCTTGCCCTCGAGGTTCTTCGTGCCCTGCGAGATCTTCACCGTCGAGTCCCAGGCGGCCTGGTCGACGATGCCGATGCCCTTGGGCGACGGCCACACGAGCTTGTTGATCTCGTTCATCTGCCACAGCTGATGGCTCTTGCCCAGCTTCGAGCCCTTCGCCACCACGAGGTCGGCGCACTTCTGGGCGTTGTCGCGGCAGTAGGCCCAGCCCTTCATCGACGCCTTCAGGAACTTCGTCGTGGTGTCCTGGTAGGCCTTGTCACCGGCGAGCTTCTTCCCGTTCGCCCACACGGCGTCCTGCAGCATGCCGACGCCCGCGTCGTTGTAGCTGACGACGTTGAAGTCGGCGGGCGTGTAGAGCGCCCCCGTCTTCGGGTTCTTGGCCTCGAGCACCTGGGCATACTCGTTGTACGTCATGGCCTCGGCCGCGTCGATCTGGCCGCTCAGCAGTGCCTTCATGTCGAAGTCCTGCTGCACGAGCGTCACATCCTTGGCCGGGTCGAGACCGGCCTTCGAGAGCCCGGCGAAGATCTCGTACTCGTTGCCGAAGCCCCAGTTGCCGATCTTCTTGCCCTTGAAGTCCTCGGGCTTGGTGATGTTCTTGTCCTTGAACGACACCTGCAGCGTGCCCGAACGTTGGAAGACCTGGCCCACGTTGACGATGTCGGCCCCGGCCTCGCGGCTGGCGAGCGCCTTGGGCACCCACGAGATGGCGAAGTCGGCGCCGCCGTCGGCCAGCACCTTCTGCGGCACGATGTCGACGCCGCCCTCGAGGACGCTCACGTCCAGGCCTTCGGCCTTGTAGAAGCCCTGGTCGACCGCGGCGAGGTAGCCGGCGAACTGGGCCTGGTAGAACCACTGCAGCTGCAGCTTGACCGGCGTGAGCTTGCCCCCGCTGCTGCTGCCACTGCTGCTCCCGCAGGCCGCGGCGACGAGCGACAACGCTCCTGCGGCGAGGGCCAGCTTGACCTTCCGTGTTGCTCTCATGTGTCTCCCCTGGTGGTTTGGTCTGATGGTGCGACGAGGCGGTCAGGCGCGGCGGCGCCGGGCCTGCCACGGCATGGCCACGCCCTCCAGCACGACGGCTGTGAGATAGAAGGCGAGGCCGAGGACGATGGCGCCGACCACGTAGGCCCACGCAACCGCGTCCTTGGAGTTCGAGATGTTGCTGGTGATGCGGTAGCCGAGCCCGTTCTGGAGACCGCCGAAGTACTCGGACACGAATGCCGTGACGACCGCCAACGGGGCCGCCACCTTCAGCGCGGTGAACAGGTACGCCAGCGCGTTGGGGACGCGCACCTTGCGCAGGATGTCGGTGTCGCTCGCCGCGTACGAGCGCATCAGCTCGGTCTGGGTGGCCGTCACCTCGGTGAGGCCTTTGGCGACGTTCACGAAGATCACGAAGAACACGACGATGGCGGCCATGAGCCGGCGGGGCACCTGCGACGTCACCGAGATCATGTTGTAGAGCACCGACGCCACCACGATGATCGGCATCGCCGCCACGGCCACCGCCATCGGCGTCACCAGATTGGCGATGACGCGGAAGCGCGACGCCGCGAACGCCACGGCGATGCCGGCCAGCGCGCCCACCACCAGACCGATGAGCGCGTTGGTCCCCGATACGCGCATGGCCTTCCCGATCAGCCCGGCGTTGCCGTGCAGCTCGCCCCAGATGGCCGACGGGCGCGGCAGCAGGTACGGCTTGATCCCGCGCACCCGCACGAACAGCTCCCACGCCGTGAGGAACAGGACGCCGAACAGCACCGGCGGCGCCGCACCGGCGGCCGAGCGCGACAATGACGCCGCCGGCCGGCCGCGGCGCGGCGGTTGGGCGGCGACCGACACCCGCGCCGGCACGACCTCGGCCCCGGTGCTCACCGGTCGTCGATCCCCCGCGCCGCCAGCGCCACGTCGTCGAGGTGCTCGAACCCCCGCAGCGCTTCGCGTACCTCGGTGACCTTGGTGAAGAAGCCCGACGCCTCGCGCGTGTCGTCGTCGCGGGCGCCGAGGTCGACGTCGACGACGGCGGCGATGCGACCCGGCCGGGGCGACATGACCACCACCCGGTTCGACAGGTACACCGCCTCGGGGATCGAGTGGGTCACGAAGATCACGGTGGTGCCCATCGTGCCGCAGATGCGCAGCAGCTCGGTCTGCATGTGCTCGCGGGTCATCTCGTCGAGCGCACCGAACGGCTCGTCCATCAGCAGCAGGTTCGGCTCGAACGACAGGGCGCGGGCGATGGCGACGCGCTGCTGCATGCCGCCGGAGAGCTCCCAGGGGTAGTGGTCTGCGAACTCGGGCAACTTCACCATCTCGAGCATCGCGAGCGCCTGGGCGCGCCGCCTGGCCTTGTCCCAGCCGCGGAGCTCGAGCGGTAGCTCGATGTTGCGGGACACGGTGCGCCAGTCGAACAAGCCCGCCTGCTGGAAGGCCATGCCGTAGTCCTGGTCGCGACGGGCCTGTTCGGCCGGCTTGTCGTTGACCGTCACGGTGCCCATCGTGGGCTCCGTGAGGCTGGCCACGAGGCGCAGCAGCGTGCTCTTGCCGCAGCCCGACGGGCCGATGAGCGACACGAACTCGCCGGGACGGACCGACAGGTCGATGCCGTCGAGCGCCCGCACCTCGTTGGCGCGACCGCGGTTGAACACCTTGGTGAGGTTGTCGATCTGCACACCGCTCATGCGGCGATCTCCTTCGGGCGGTGGCGCGAGGTGAATGCGTCGAGCGCGGCCACCAGGCCGGCCATCGCGAGGCCCAGGGCGGCGGCGGCCAGCAGCGCCGTGAACACCTTGGCCGGCTGCGACGTGCCCTCGCGCGAGTACTCGATGATCAGCCGGCCGATGCCACCGCGCAGGCCTGTGGAGATCTCGGCCACGATCGTTCCGACCACCGCTGCGGAGGCCGCCAGCTTCAGCGCGGGGACCAGGAACGGCACCGCGGCAGGGAGCCGCAGCTTCACGAGCGTCTGGAACCAGCTGGCGGCGTACGAGTCCATCAGCTCCAGCGACGCCGGCGCAGGAGACAGCAGGCCTCGCAGCGCGCCGATCGACACCGGGAAGTAGGCCAGGAACGCGCTGATGACCGATGCCGACATCCAGCGCTGCCACTCCACGCCGAACAGGCTGAGCTTGCCGCCCCAGCTCACGACGAGCGGCGCCAGCGCGATGAGCGGCACCGTCTGCGAGAGCACGATGTACGGCATCAGGGCGCGCCGCACCAGGCCGAAGCGAGCCATCGCCACGGCGAGCCCGAGACCGACGACCACGCCGACGACCAGGCCGGCCAGCGCCATGCGGAACGTGAACCACGCACCGGCCAGCACCACCGAGAAGATCGACCGGTCGGAGCCCCGGAGCTCGGGCTTGCCGTAGGCCGCCAGCATGTCCCACACGTGAGGCATCGCCGCGTCCTCGGTGCGGGGCAGGAGCCGCCAGCCGAGCACGGTGCCTCCGGTCTCGGGGCCGACGGCCTTGTACAGCTCCCAGCCGACGGCCAGCAGCGCCAGGCCGGCCACGAACCACGCGGCCGGCACGAGCCGCCTGAACCCCCGTCGCTCGTTCATCGGAGCTGAACGCTAACCAACAACCAAGACGCCATGGTTACGTGCGGGTTGCAGCTGCCGGCCACGATGCGCCGCCGTTCACCGCTTGGCGGCGATGTGCTCCGCCACGGCCGGCATCACGTGCTCCGCGTAGGCCTGGAGCGTGGCCTCCTTGGCGTCGTGCTGGAGGTAGATCGAGAACTGGTCGACGCCCATGCCCTCGAGCTCCTTGAGCCGGGCGATGTGATCGTCGGGGGTCCCGAGCAGGCAGAAGCGGTCGACGATCTCGTCGGGCACGAACATGGTGTGCGTGTTCCCCGCCCGGCCGTGCTCGTTGTAGTCGTAGCCCTGCCGGCCCTTGATGTAGTCGGTGAGCGCGGGCGGCACGGCCGCGCCGTCGGCGCCGTAGCGGGCCACGATGTCGGCCACGTGGTTGCCCACCATGCCGCCGAACCAGCGGCACTGGTCGCGCTGGTGGTCCAGGTCGTCGCCCACGTAAGCGGGGGCGGCCACGCAGATCTTCACCGACGCCGGGTCGCGGCCCGCCCGCTCGGCGGCCTCGCGCACGGCCTTGATCGACCAGGCCACGATGTCGGGATCGGCGAGCTGGAGGATGAATCCGTCGGCCACCTCGCCGGTGAGCGCCAGCGCCTTCGGGCCGTAGGCGGCGACCCACATCTCGAGACGGCTCTTCGATCCCCAGGGGAAGCGCAGGAGCGAGCCCTTGTAGTCGACCTCGCGACCGTTGGCCAGCTCCCGGATCACGTGCACCGACTCGCGCAGCGTGGCCAGCGTGGTGGGTGAGCCGTTGGTGACGCGCACGGCCGAGTCGCCGCGGCCGATACCGCACACCGTGCGGTTGCCGAACATGTCGTTGAGCGTGGCGTACGTCGACGCCGTGACCGTCCAGTCGCGCGTCGCTGGGTTGGTCACCATCGGCCCCACGATCACCTTGCGGGTGGCCGCGAGGATCTGGGAGTAGATGACGTACGGCTCCTGCCACAGGATGTGCGAGTCGAACGTCCACACGTAGCCGAAGCCGTAGTTCTCGGCCTGGCGGGCGAGCTCGACGACCCGCGATGCGGGCGGGTTGGTCTGCAGGACGACGCCGAACTCCATGGGTTGCAGTCTCCTCAGACCAGGTACTGGGACAGGCCGCGCTTGACGAACTGCCCGTGGCCCTTGCGGCCCACGTACGTGTCGCGCTCGATCACCACGACGCCGCGCGAGAGCACGGTGTCGACCTTGCCGTCGATCGTCCAGCCCTCCCACGACGAGTGGTCCATGTTCATGTGGTGCTTGTCGTTGATGCCGATCTTGGTCTGCTTGTTCGGGTCCCACACGAGCACGTCGGCGTCGGCCCCCGGGGCGATGATCCCCTTTTTTGGATACATGCCGAACATGCGCGCCGGCGTGGTGCAGCACGTCTCGACCCAACGTTCGAGCGACAGCTCGCCCTTCACGACGCCCTGGTAGATCAGCTCCATGCGGTGCTCGACGCCGCCCATGCCGTTGGGGATCTTCGAGAAGTCGCCCAGCCCCAGCTCCTTCTGGTCCTTGAAGCAGAACGGGCAGTGGTCGGTGGACACCACCGAGAGCTCGTTGACCCGCAGGCCCCTCCAGAGGTCGGCGTGGTGGTGGCGGTGGTCGTGCTTGGAACGGATGGGCGGCGAGCA
>JANPGL010000366.1:0-4390 GCA_031423915.1 Actinomycetes bacterium
GGCCCGCACGCTGCGCGCCGTGGCGGCGGGTGGGCGCGAGGCCTTCTACGGCGGCGAGTTCGGCGCCGGGCTGCGGGCCCTCGGCGCCGGGCTGTACACCGACGACGACCTGGCGCGGCCGCACGCCCGCTGGGTCGAGCCGCTGGCGATCGACGCGTTCGGCCACCGCTTGTGGACCCAGCCACCCCCGTCTCAGGGCTACCTGACGCTGGCGGCCGCCTGGATCGCCGATGGACTGCCGCTGCCCGAAGATCCCGACGACGGCGTGTGGGCCCATCTGCTGGTCGAGGCGGCCATCGCCGCCGGTCACGATCGCGATGCCGTGCTGTCCGAGGGCGCCGACGGCGCCACCCTGCTGGCGCCGGAGCGACTGGCGCCGCGTCGGGCCGCGCTCTCCCCCGACCGGCGGGCGGCCTGGCCGTTCGCGGCGCCGGCCGCCGACGGCGACACGACGTACCTGTGCGTCGTCGACGGCGAGGGCATGGGCGTCTCGCTCATCCAGTCGAACGCGTCGGGCTTCGGCAGCCACCTGTTCGAACCGTCGACCGGCATCAACTTGCACAACCGAGGCCTCGGGTTCTCGCTGGTGCCCGGCCACCCGGGTGAGCTCGCGCCCGGTCGTCGCCCACCGCACACGCTCTCGCCCGCGCTGGCCACCACCACCGACGACCGCCTGGCCGCGGTGTTCGGCACCATGGGCGGCGACGCCCAGCCGCAGATCCTGCTCCAGGTGGCCGCCCGCCTGTTCCTCCACGGCCAGCGCCCCGGCGTGGCCGTGGGCTCGCCGCGCTGGGTGCTGCGGGCCGACACGGGTTTCGACACCTGGAGCCGCCCGGGTGGGCCGGGCGTCATGATCGAGGACGGCGCGCCCGCGGCGTGGGCCGATGCGCTCGCCGTCCGCGGCCACACCGTCGGTCACGCACCGAGGCTGTCGTCGGACTTCGGGCACAGCCAGGCCATCGTGGTGGGCGCGAACGGTACGCTGTCCGGCGCCGCCGACCCCCGCACCGTGGTGGGTTCTGCGTCGGGATCGTGAACAGCGTCGGCAACGTCGGGCCCGCCTCCTGACCGGCCGCTACGGTGGCGCCATGCGCGTCGACATGAACTTCTTCGGCACCGTGCCCATGCCCGATGCGGGCGATCCGTCCATCGCTCCCACCGCCCGCCGGTACGGGACGCCCGACGCCATCGCCTGCTACGAGAACATGCTCCACTGGGCGCAGACCGGTGACGGCCTCGGTTTCGACACCATGTGGCTGACCGAGCACCACTTCCAGCACGAGGGGTACGAGGTCCTGCCGAACCTCATCATGTTCGGCATGTACGCGGCGACCAAGACGCAGCACCTTCGCTTCGGACAGATGTTCAACGTCGTCCCCCAGTGGCACCCGCTGCGGCTGGCCGAGGACTTCGCCCTGGCCGACATCCTCACGGGTGGTCGGATGGAGATCGGCGTCGGTCGCGGCACCGTGCCGCGCGAGGCGTGGTCGCTGGGCACGGTGGTGGCGTCGGGCGACAACGCCATGTCGGCCGAGCACGACCGCCAGAACCGTGAAACGTTCGAGGAGGCCATGGAGGTCATCAAGATGGCCTGGTCGAACGAGCGCTTCGAGTACCGCGGCAAGCGCTTCACGTTCCCGCCCGACGAGATCCCCGATCGCGGCAGCTACGTGCAGGACCTCACGCTCATCCCCCGGCCCCAGCGCCCGGTCGACATCTACCAGCCGGTCACGTCGCCCGAGACGATCGAGTACGTGCCGCGCGCCGGGCACAAGGCCGTGTACTGGCTGCAGAACCCCGACAGCCAGAAGGCGAAGTGGGACCGCTACGCCGAGATCCGCGAGGAGATCGGTCGCCCGGTGGGGCCGGGCGAAGACCGCTGCCTCGTGCTCAACCTCCACGTCGGCAAGACGCGCGAGGCCGCCATGCGGCGCGGCGCGCCGGGACACGACGAGTTCTGCAAGTTCCTGGCCCCGTACGGCCGGTTCTCGAGCTACCGCTTCGCCGACGGCACCAAGGTGCCCTTCGACTACCAGCCGACCGTCGAGGACTCGAACCGCGAGCACATCCAGGTGATCGGGTCCATCGACGACGCGGTCGACGCCATCGGCTACTGGCGCGACCTGCTCGACCTGAAGCACCTGTGCTTCTTCTTCGACTTCCCGGGCCTCACCCGTGAGGAGATGGACGAGCAGATGCACCTGGTGGCCGAGGAGGTCTTCCCGAAGCTCGGCGAGCCGATGGAGCGTCGCCCGCTCCCGAACCTGCCGGCGCTGTGAACCCGGCGGCGGGCGGTCTGCTGCTGCGGCGCGGCCGTCTGGCCGACGGCCGCACCGTCGACGTCCGCTGCGCCGACGGGGTCGTGGTCGCCGTCGAGACGACGCTCGCCGCCGAGCCCGATGACACCGTCGTCGACCTGGCCGGCCGCCTGCTCGTGGCGTCGTTCGTGGAGCCCCACGCCCACCTCGACAAAGCGCTCACGGCCGAACGGGTGCCGAACCCGTCGGGCGATCTGCCGGGCGCCATCGCGGCGTGGATGCGGTACCGCGAGCACCTCACGCTCGACGACATCGTCGACCGGGCCGAACGCGCCGCCCGCATCCTGCTGGCGAACGGTACGACGGTGATCCGGACGCACGTCGACGTGGCCGAGAACGTCGGCCTGCGCTGCGTCGAGGCGCTCACCGTGGTGCGGCGCCGGCTGGACGGTCTCGTCGACCTGCAGATCGTGGCGCTCATGGCGCCGTGGGACGACCACGGGCTCCTGCGCGAGGCCATCTCGATCGGTGCCGACGTCGTGGGCGGGTGCGGTCACATCGCGCCCGACCCCGCCACCGAGGTGCGCACGCTTCTCGAGCTGGCGGCCGAGCTCGATCGGCCGGTCGACCTGCACACCGACGAGAACCTGCGGCCCGGCTCCGTCGACCTGCGCGCCATGGCGGCGTGGGTGCGGGTTTCCGGGTACGCCCGCCAGGTGACGGCGAGCCACTGCTGCAGCCTCGGCGTGCAGGACGAGGCCACGCAGGATGCCACCGCGGCCGAGGTCGCCGAGGCCGGCGTCGCCGTCGTCACGCTGCCGCAGACGAACCTGTACCTGCAGTCGCGCGGCCATCGCACGGGCATCCCGCGCGGGCTCACCGCGCTGGCGCCGTTGCACGCGGCGGGCGCGATCGTGGCGGCCGGCGGCGACAACCTGCACGACCCGTTCAACATCATGGGCCGTGGCGATCCGCTCGAGGCGGCCTCGCTGCTCGTCACCGCCGGCCACCTGTCGCCCGAGGTGTCCCTCGACGCCGTGTCGACCGTCGGCCGCCGGGTGCTCGGCTTACCGCCCGCCGGGGTGGTGGTCGGCGCCCGGGCCGACCTGGTCGCGATCCCGGCCCGATCGGTGCGCGAGGCCATCGGCTTTGCGCCCGGTGGCCGCATCGTGGTGCGCGCCGGACGCGTGGTCAGCGGCGATCCCGCCGACGGACGCGTCGAGCCCAGTGAGTTCGCGTTGGAAGGACGTCGATGACCCGTACCCGCCGCCTGGCCGATCTGCGCGCCCCCGAGGTGGCCGGCGCGTTGACCGATCGCTCGATCCTGGTTCTCCCGCTCGGCGCCGTCGAGCAGCACGGCCCGCACCTGCCGTTCTCGACCGATCTGGTGGTGGCCGAGGCGGCCGCCGAGGCGGTCGTCGACCGCTACGGCGACGAGCACGACCTGTGGCTGCTGCCCACGCTGGCGTTCACGAAGTCGAACGAGCACGCCTGGTCGTCGGGCACGGTGTGGCTGTCGGCCGAGACGATGCTGTCGGTGCTGCGCGACATCGCCCGCTCGCTGGCCATGACGCCGGCCCGCAAGCTGGCGTTCGTGAACGGACACGGCGGGAACTCGGCGTTGCTCAACGTGGCCTGCCGCGAAGTGCGCCTGGCTCACGGCTTCGAGACGTTCCTGGTGCACCCCTTCGTGCCGCCGGATCACGGCGGCGAGTCGCGCGCACCGAACGAGCTCGGGATGGGCATCCACGCCGGCTACGACGAGACGTCGATGCTGCTCCATCTCCGCCCGGACCTCGTCGACCTGTCGGTGGCCGAGGCGAACGTGCCGCGCCTGCTGGCCGACAACCGTCATGTGCGCTTCGGTGGCAGCGTCAGCTTCGGCTGGCTCTCGAACGACTTCGGCCCCAGCGGCGTGATCGGCGACCCCACGGGGGCCAACGCCGAGCACGGCAAAGTGATGTTCGAGGCCGCCGTCGACATGCTCGGCGAGGCGTTCGGCGAGATCTCCCGGTTCAGGTTCCCGATGTCGTGACCGGCAGGTCGATCGCCACGTCGTAGACCTCGACCGTGGCGACGACGTGCGCGCTCGCCGGCGTCGACGGGTCGTCCGTGGCGGTGTGCGGGTTGCG
>JANPGL010000367.1:0-12034 GCA_031423915.1 Actinomycetes bacterium
GAAACGACTGGTTGGTGGGCGAGGGGGGACTTGAACCCCCACACAGTTACCTGTACTAGCACCTGAAGCTAGCGCGTCTGCCATTCCGCCACTCGCCCGAGTGAACGGTGGGAAACGCTAGCGCGTCCGACGGCGCGGCCCAACCGGGAATGGCCCTCCCGCTACCCTGGGCAGGCACGCCGACCGTCGCCGGGACCTTCCCGGGGCGTGGAAGTGCGGAGGATGCCGTGCCCTTGCAGGGATTCGAGGCCCGAGTAGAGCGTATGGTCGACGGCGTGTTCTCCCGTGCCTTCCGCTCCTCGCTGAAGCCCATCGAGCTGGGACGACGCCTCGTCAAGGAGATGGACGCCCGCCGCACGCTCGACGTGCACGGCCGGGCCATCGTCCCCAACGTCTACCGGTTCAGCCTGTCGCCGGCCGACCATCACGCGTTCAGTGCCATCGAGAGCCCGCTCGTGCGGGAGCTGATCGACGCCGCCAAGGAGCACGCCCGGGACGAGGGCTACGGCCTGCTCGGCCCCCTCCGGGTCCAGCTCGTGGTCGACGAGGCCCTCAAGAGCGGTCGCCTCGAGCTGGCGTCGGAGATGTCGGCCCAGGCCCGGCCGGCCGGCGGGGTGGTCGCACCGGTCGTCGCGCCCGTCCCCGCCGCACCGGTCCCCGCCGCACCGGTCGCCGGCGCGGCGCTGGCCAGCGCGGCGCAGGCCGCCGCGCCCCCCGTCGCGACCCCTTCCCCCGACCTCGCTGTGGAGCGGCCGGCCTGGACGTCGGACCCGGTCAACTGGGCGTCGGGCCCGCAGGACGCCATCCCCGCCGACCCCCAGGGCACCGCCACCGTGGTGTCGAGCTCGCCGACCGCCCCGAAGGCGACCATCCACCTGCCCACCGGCCAGGTCGTCGAGTTGAAGCCGGGCGAGACCGCCACGGTCGGCCGCCTCCCCACGTGCGAGGTGCTCGTCAACGATCCCAACGTCTCACGCCGCCATTGTGAGATCCGGCCGCACGCAGACGGCTGGCTGATCGTCGACCTCGGCTCCACGAACGGCACCCGGGTGAACAGCTCGGCCGTCGCCGAGCAACCGCTGCGCGACGGCGACGTCATCACGGTCGGCGGCACGCGCCTGCGCTACGAGACGCGCTGAGCCGGCATGCCCACCGCACTGTTGGGGTTGCTGAAGCTGTGCCTGTTGGCGCTCGTGTACCTCTTCTTCGTGCGCGTCCTGTGGGCGGTGTGGAACGAGGTCCGCTCGGCCCCCGCCGCCGCCGGCGACGCGCCGCCCGTGCCCGCCGCCCGCCGCGAAGGCCGGCCTGCGGGAGCCGGCACGGGCCACCGCGCTTCGGCCGGTCACGTCACCGTCACCTCTGCGGGCGACGCCAAAGGCAAGACGATCGACCTGGCCGACGAGGTCACGATCGGCCGCGCCGGCACGTGCACCATCAGCCTGCCTTCAGACACGTACCTGTCGCAGGTGCACGCCCGCCTCTTTCGCGAGGACGGCCAGGCGTACCTCGAGGACCTCGGCTCCACGAACGGCACCTGGCTGAACGGCGAGCGCATCGCTGCGGTGGCCCCGGTCGACGCCGGCGACCGCGTCCAGGTGGGCGGCACCGTGCTCGAGGCGACCTGATGGCCGGGCTGCGGTGGGGTGCCACGAGCGACACCGGGCGCGTCCGCGCCGTGAACCAGGACAGCGTGCTGGCCGAGCTGCCGTTGTTCGCGGTGGCCGACGGCATGGGCGGACACGCCGCCGGCGAGGTGGCCAGCCAGCTGGCGCTGGGCATCGCCCGCCAACACCTCGGGCCGGGCAGCCAGCCGTCGCTCGACGTGCTCGTCGACGCCGTGGCCATGGCCAACCGCGCCGTGTTCGAGCAGGCGCGGGTGCGGGCCGAGCTCCGTGGGATGGGCACCACGTTCTGCGCCCTGGCCCTGCTGCGCGACGACGCCGGCGAGCGGGTCGTCGTGGCCAACGTGGGCGACTCGCGCGGGTACGTGCTGCGGGGCGACGGACTGCACCAGGTCACCCGCGACCACAGCTACGTCGAAGACCTCGTCGAGGCCGGCGAGATCACACCCCTCGAGGCACTGAGCCACCCCCAGCGCCACATCGTGACGCGAGCGCTCGGTGTGGAACCGAACGTGCTCGTCGACACGTGGGAACGCCCCGCGCTGATCGGTGAGCGCTACCTGCTCTGCTCCGATGGCCTCACCAACGAGCTGCGCGACCCCGAGATCGAGGAGGTCCTGCGCACCCAGCAGGACCCGCAGGACGCCGCCGACCGCCTCGTGCACCTCGCCAACGAGCGCGGCTCGCGCGACAACGTGTCGGTCGTGGTGGTCGACGTGGTGGCCGAAGGATTCACCGGACGCATCGAGGTGCCGGCCCCGCCGGAGGGCATGCAGGTCGACGAGCTCCGGGCCATGGCCCAGGCCATGCTGCCGGGCGCGGCGCTGCCACCCCCGGCGTGGACCGACGCCAGCGCGCCGGGCGTCACGACCCTGGTCGACGACGACGAACCGCCGCCCGCGGCCAGCGCCACGCCCCCACCGGCCGCCCAGGCGCCCGCGGCGAGGCGCGCCACCCGCCGGCGACGCGCCTCGGGTCCCACCAAGGCGCGCACCATCGTGCGCAACGTCGCCTTCCTCGCCGTGCTCGTCGGCATCGTCGTGTTCGCGCTGCTGTCGGTGCAGGCCTACGGGCGGGCCGGTTGGTACGTGACCACCCGCGAGGGACAGATCACCCTGTTCCAAGGGCGCGCCGACGGCCTGCTGTGGGTGAAGCCCAAAGCGGTCAGCCGCTTCCCGCTCACGACCAGCGAGCTGAGCGCCGACTGGCAGACCCGCCTGGCCGGGCGCATCGACTTCACGTCACGCCCGGCGGCCGAACGCTGGTACCAGCTGCTCGCCGCCAACCCCGACGCCGTCCCGCGCCTCGCCGTCACCACGACGACGTCGACCGCGCCGACGACCACTACCACGACGACGCCCGGGGCACCCACCACGTCGCCGACGATCGCCCTGCCCACCACGGCGGCGGCGTCGCCGACGCTGCCGAACCTCCCCGCCGACGAGCCCTCGACCATCGCCCCGTGAGCGCACCGTGAGCCTGCGCGCCCCCGCCCGCGCCCGCCGCCGCAGCGAGCTGGCACTCATGCTGATGGCCGGCCTCATCACCGTCGGCGCCTACGTGCTCGTGGCGTTCGGTCGCACGGCGTCGCTGCCGGCCGACCTGCTGCCGTTCTTCGGCCAGATGCTCCTGCTGCTCGCCGTGACGCACGTGGCGACGCGCAAGCTGGCCCGCTTCGCCGACCCGACGCTGGTGCCGCTCGCCGTGCTGCTCAACGGACTCGGCTTCGTGGTCATCGCCCGGCTCTCCAACCGGCTCGCCGGCCTGCAGGCCACGTGGACGCTCGTCGGCGTCGCCGCCTTCGTCGGCACGCTGCTGATCGTGCGCGACATCGAACGGCTGACCCGCAACAAGTGGACGCTGGCACTGCTCGGCGTGTTCCTCCTGCTGCTCCCGTTCGTGCCGGGCATCGGGCGCAACATCAACGGCAGCCGCATCTGGATCCGCGTCGCCAGCCTGAGCTTCCAGCCGGGCGAGGCGGCCAAGGTCGTGCTCGCCATCTTCCTCGCCGCCTACCTGGCCGAGCGGCGCGCCCTGCTGAGCGTGGCGACGTGGAAGGTGGGCCCGCTGCGCCTGCCCGAGCCGCGCCACATCGGCCCGCTGCTGGCCGCCTGGGCGTTGAGCGTGGCCATCATGGTGGGCCAGAAGGACCTCGGCTCGTCGATCCTGTTCCTCGCCCTGTTCGTCACGCTGATGTGGCTGGCCACGGCGCGCCTCGCCTACCCGGCCATCGCCGGCGTGCTGTTCTCGGGGGCGGCGTACGCGGCCTACAAGCTCGAGTTCGGCCAGGTGTTCACGCGCGTGCAGATCTGGCTGAACCCGTGGGCCGACGCCCAGGGCAAGGGCTACCAGCTCGTGCAGTCGGCGTTCTCGTTCGCGGCTGGCGGCGTGACGGGCACGGGCCTCGGCCTCGGGTCGCCGACGCGCATCCCCGAGGTGAAGAACGACTTCATCTTCGTGGCCATCGCCGAAGAGCTCGGCCTGCTCGGCGCCACCGCGGTGCTCATCGCCTTCATGCTGTTCGTCGGCTCCGGCCTGCGCGTGGCCGTGCGGGCCGAGCGCGTGTTCTCGAAGCTGCTGGCCGCCGGGCTCACCACCATCGTGGGCGTGCAGGCGTTCGTGATCATCGGCGGCGTCGTGCGCGTGGTACCGCTCACCGGCGTGACGTTGCCGTTCGTGAGCTACGGCGGCTCGTCGCTCCTGGCCAACTACGTGCTGCTGGCCTTGCTCGTGCGCATCTCCGACCAGTCGGGCCGCGCCGCGGCCGAGCGCGACGCCGCGCTCGAGGGCACGGCGTGAACCGTCAGCTGCGCCAGCTCGCGCTCGTCCTGATGGCGTTGTTCGTCCTGCTGTTCGCGCAGCTGAACGTGCTGCAGGTGGCCCGCGCCGACAAGTACGCCGACGACCCGCGCAATACCGTGGAGCTGGCGCGCGACCAGGCCCGCAACCGGGGCCGCATCCTCACCGCCGACGGCCAGGTGGCCGCCGTGTCGGCACCGTCCGCGGACCGGTTCGAGTTCCAGCGCCAGTACCCGCTCGGCGACCTGTTCGCCCACGCCGTCGGCTCGTTCAGCCCGTTCTACGGGTCGACCGGCGTGGAGAGCTTCTACAACGACGTGCTCGTGGGCGAGACGTCGCAGCAGAAGCTGCGCAACCTGGGCAACATCTTCTCGAAGGGCCAGCGCACCGGCGACGTGCAGACCACGCTGCGCGCCGATCTGCATCAGGTGGCCAAGGACGCGCTCGGCGAACAGGAAGGGTCGGTAGCCGTCATCGATCCGCGCACCGGTGCGGTGCTGGCGCTGTGGAGCTGGCCGAGCTACGACCCCAACACCGTGGCGGGCCACGACAGCGCGGCGGCCGAGGCGGTGCGCAAGGCGCTTCTGGCCGACCCGGCCAAGCCGCTGCTGGCCAACGCCTACCAGGAGCGCTACATGCCGGGCTCCACGTTCAAGATCGTCACGACGACGGCCGCCCTCGAGAACGGCGTGGCGTGGGACCGCGCGTTCGACGTCGAGAAGTCGTACACGCCTCCCGACACGACGCGCCCGATCTTCAACTACGGCCAGTCGCTGTGCGGCGGCACGTTCCTGCAGGTGTTCACCGTGAGCTGCAACACGCCGTTCGCCCGTCTCGGCAACGAGCTCGGCGCCGAGGTGATGGTCGGGCAGACGAAGAAGTTCGGCATCGGCGAGCCGCTCCCGCTCGACCTTCCCGGACCGGCGGCGTCGTTCTTCGGCGAGCTCGGCGACTTCACCCAGGACGCCCCGCGCCTGGCCCAGTCGAGCTTCGGCCAGAACGCCGTGACGATCGTGCCGTTGCACCTGGCGATGATCGCCGGCACGGTGGCCAACGGCGGCACGATGATGAAGCCCTACGTGGTCGAGGCCACGTTCGACGGTGACGGCACCCAGTTGAAGCGGCACACACCCGCCGTGTGGAAGACGCCGATGTCGCCGCAGACGGCGGCGACGCTCACCGAGGGCATGATCTCGGTCGTCCAGCGCGGCACGGCGAAGTGCTGCATGGCGCTGGCCAGCGGGGTCCAGGCGGCGGCCAAGACCGGCACCGCCCAGCTACGGGCGCCCGACGACCCGCGCGGCCCTTCGTCCCACGCCTGGATCACGGCGTTCGCCCCCGCCGACGCGCCCAAGGTGGCCGTCGCGGTGTTCGTGAAAGCGAACCAGGAGGTCACCACCGGGGTGGGCGGCACGGTGGCCGGCCCGATCGCCAGGGCCGTGCTCGACAAAGCCCTCGAGGTGCTGCCGTGAGTGCTCGTCCCCAAACCGTCACATACGGTGCACGCAGGGATTCCGTCACCCTCTGCCGCCCGCTGGCCGCTGGCTGTCGGTAACCTCGTCCTCCGTCATGTCCAACCCCGAGCGCCCCGTCTTCAACGACCGCTACGAGATCCACTCGCGGATCGGGCGCGGCGGCATGGCCGACGTGTTCCTGGCGCGCGACCGGCTGCTCGATCGGCCGGTGGCCGTGAAGGTGCTCTTCCCCGAGTACGCCACCGATCCGAGCTTCGTCGAGCGCTTCCGTCGCGAGGCGCAGGCCGCCGCCAACCTGAACCACCCGAACATCGTCGGCGTGTACGACTGGGGCCGCCAGGGCGTCACGTACTTCATCGTCATGGAGTACGTGCAGGGGCGCACGCTCGCCGAGCTGCTGAAGGCCGACGGCCCGCTCGCCGCCAACCGCGCCGTCGACGTGGCCGGCGAGGTCACCGCGGCGCTGAGCTTCGCCCACCGCAACGGCGTGGTGCACCGCGACGTGAAGCCCGGCAACATCCTCGTCTCGCCGTCGGGCACCGTGAAGGTGGCCGACTTCGGCATCGCCCGCGCCCTCAACTCGTCCACCGAGGCCGACCTCACGCAGGCCGGCGCCGTGATGGGCACGGCCACGTACTTCTCGCCCGAGCAGGCGCAGGGCGGCAACCCCGACCCGCGCAGCGACCTGTACTCGCTCGGCATCGTCATGTACGAGATGGTGTCGGGCCGACCGCCGTTCCAGGGCGACAACCCGGTGGCCATCGCCTACAAGCAGGTTCACGAGGCGCCGCGCCCGCTGTCGGCCGTGCGGCCCGACGTGGCGCGCGGCTACGAGGCCATCGTCATGCAGCTGCTGGCCAAGACGCCGGCCAACCGCTACGAATCGGCCGAGGACCTGCGCGCCGACCTGGTGCGCTTCCGCTCGGGCCAGCAGCCCCTCGCGCTCGGTGCGCTGGCCTCCGGCACCGACCCCACCACGGTCGGTCCGTCGGCCGCCGCCGCGGTCGCCTCCACGGCCGTCGTCCGCTCGACCCCCGCGTCCGCGCCGATCGACGCCACCCGCGTGCAGCCCGAGATCGTGCGCGCCCGCCCCATCGGCGACCAGCCGATGTACGAGCTGCCCCAGAACTACGAGCCGCCGCGTCGCACCGGGCTGATCGTCGGCGCGCTCATCGCGCTGGCCGCTGTCCTGGCGCTCGGCACTGTGCTCGTCGTGCGCCAGTTCTCGAACAAGGACACCAACAAGCCCGCCGACGTGTTCGCATTGCAGGACCTGCGTACGTCGAGCATCGACGACGCCGAGAAGACGCTCCAGGCCCAGAACCTGGTGCCGATCCGCACCGCCCAACCGTCGGCCACCGCCAAGGTCAACGAGGTGTACGACCAGGACCCCAAGCCGGGCTCGCTCGTGCAGAAGGGCGACCAGGTCAAGCTGATCTACAACCCGCCCAAGGGCACCGTGCCGTTGCCGTTGCTGGTCGGCCTCACCAAGGCCGACGCCACGGCGAAGCTGACTGCGCTCGGGATGATCCCCGTCTACGCCGACGAAGCCAGCGACACCATCGCGCTCGACATGGTCATCGCCCAGGACCCGCCGCCGTCCGAGGTGACGCCGGGTACGAAGGTCACGCTCAAGGTATCGATCGGCAAGGGAAAGATCGAGGTGCCCAACGTGCTGAACCTCGACCTGGCTGTGGCCGCCAGCCAGCTCGGCGCCAAGGGCTTCGCCATCACCACCGAGACCAAGGCCGACGAGACCATCCCCGCCGGCAAGGTCATCTCGACCGACCCGCCGCCCGGCACCACGGTCGACAAGGGCAGCCCCGTGAAGCTGGTCGTGTCGGACGGCCCGCCGAAGGTGGCCGTGCCCAACGTCGAGGGCCTCACGCTCGAAGAGGCCGTGACCAAGCTCACCGGCAACTTCCAATGGCAGATGAAGACGACCGACGTGCCGTTCGGCGACGCCCGCGACGGCAAGGTCATCTCGCAGAGCCCCGGCCCGGGCGCCCAGGTCCCGAAGGGCACCGCCGTCACGCTGCTCGTCGGCAAGGCCCTGCCGCCGCCGCCGACCACCACGACGACCACGCTGCCGGCGACAACCACGACGAAGGCCACCACCACGACGACGGCCCCCCCGGCCACCACCACGACCAAGCCCTGACACGGGCCATCCGCAGACGGGCGCGGATCGACGGGGGTGCCCGTCGGCCGTACGCTTCGGGCATGACTCCGGTCGACGTCGCCCTCGGTTCGTTCAACCTGTCCGACCCCGCGTTCTGGATGGAACCGCGCCCGGTGCGCGAAGGCGCCTTCCGCACGCTGCGGCAGCAGCAGCCGATGAGCTGGTGGGACGAGTGGGACTTCCCCGACTCGCCCTACCCGACCGGCCCGGGGTACTGGTCGGTGGTGCGCCACGAAGACGTGTGGCACGTGAGCCGCAACCCCCAGCAGTTCATCAGCGGGAAGGGGTCCAACATCGGCGACATGCCGATGGACCTGGCCGAGTTCTTCGGCTCGATGATCATGATGGACGACCCGCGCCACTTCCGGCTGCGCTCGATCGTGTCGCGCGGGTTCACGCCCAAGGAGATCGCCCGGGTCGAGCAGTACGTGAAGACGAAGGCCACCGGCGTCGTCGATCGGCTGATCGAGCGCTTCGGCGAGCACGGCGAGTGCGACTTCGTGGCCGAGGTGGCCGCGCCGTTCCCGCTCCAGATCATCTGCGAGATGATGGGCATCCCGGAGTCGGACGAGCAGCAGATGTTCGAGTGGACGAACATCATCCTCGGCATCGGCGACCCCGAGATCACCAACTCGCTCGACGATCTCATGAAGGCCGGGCTCGGGCTGTTCTCGTACGCCCAGGCCCTCGGCGAGGATCGCTTGGCCAACCCGCGCGACGACCTCACGTCGGCCCTCATGCGGGCTGACGTCGACGGCGAGGCGCTCAACGCACAGGAGCTCGGCTCGTTCTTCATCCTGCTCGTGGCCGCCGGCAACGAGACGACGCGCAACGCCATCAGCCACGGCATGCACCTGCTGACCCAGCACCCCGACCAGCGGGCGACGTGGTTCGATTCGTTCGAGGAGCACACCCGCACGGCGGTCGACGAGATCGTGCGCTACGCCAGCCCGGTCATCCACTTCCGCCGCACGGCGGTGGAGGACTGCGTGGTCGGCGGACAGGCGGTGGCCGCCGGGCAGAAGCTGGTGATGTGGTACGGCTCGGCCAATCGCGACGACACGGTCTATGCCGACCCGTTCCGCTTCGACGTGACCCGAACGCTCAACCCGGGTCAGGTCGGCTTCGGCGCCGGCGGCCCCCACTTCTGCCTCGGGGCGAACCTGGCGCGCCGCGAGATCGCCGTGATGTTCGACGAGCTGCGGCGCCGGGTCCCCGGCATCCACACCGTGGCCGAGCCCGACTACCTGCAGAGCAACTTCATCAACGGCATCAAGCGCCTGCGCTGCGCCTGGTAGCCGGCGCGCCGAGGGCGCTACAGCAGCGCCAGGAAGTTGCGCAGCAGGTCGTGACCGCCCACGGTCAGGATCGACTCGGGGTGGAACTGCACGCCGTGCACCGGCAGGCTGCGGTGACGCACGCCCATCACGATGCCCTCGGCCGTGCGGGCGATCACCTCGAGATCGTCGGGCATCGTCGCCGCATCGACCACGAGCGAGTGGTAGCGGGTGGCCTCGAATGGCTCGGGCAACCCGGCGAACACACCTTGGCCGCGGTGGTGCACGAACGATGTCTTGCCGTGCATCAGCGACGGCGCGCCCACCACGTCGCCGCCGAACACCTGGCCGATGGCCTGGTGACCGAGGCACACGCCGAGCAGCGGCACCCCGGCGGCCGACGCCGACCGCACGAGATCGCACAGGATGCCGGCGTCCTCGGGGCGGCCCGGGCCGGGCGACAACAGGATGCCGGCGGCCCCCAGGCCGAGCGCCTCGTCGACCGTGAGGGCGTCGTTGCGGTGCACCAGCGGTTCGGCGCCGAGCTCCCCCAGGTACTGGACCAGGTTGTAGACGAACGAGTCGTAGTTGTCGACCACCAGCACACGGGCACCCATCGTTCCCATTGGAGCGCGCCGGATGGCACGGTGTCGAGCAGGTTGGTCTTCTATGCTCGTCGACCTATGGCACCTCCGAAGCGCAAGGCGGGCGGACGCGTCACCCCGAAGGGGACGCGTCCCGGGCAGCTCCCCTCGGCGGCCTCGAGCCCCGGTTCGAGCCTGTCGGGTGAGTCGGGTGTGCGCCACGCTGCGGACGCGTCGTCCCGCTACACCCCGCCCATCTCGAAGTCGCTCCAGGAGAGCTCCCGGTGGGTGCCGATCCTCATGTTCGCCCTGCTGATCATCGGGGCGCTCGTGATCTTCTTCAACTACCTGGGTGTCCTGCTGCCGGGAGCCACGAACAACTGGTACCTGCTGGTGGGGCTGGCCTTCATCCTCGGTGGCATCGTCACCGCCACCCAGTACCGCTGACGCCCCACACGTCATCCACAGCCCGTCGCCGCCACGGTGTCGACGGAGAGTGGTGATGCTCGCGCACGCCGCTGTAACTTAAGGTCCAGCTAGTGACCTACGAATGACAGCCGTGTTGCGGGAATGTGGCCAACTTACAATCGTGTGATTGTGCCCAGCCTTGTCCCCATCCTGTGGATAACCAGGGGGCAAGTCAACGGATTCCTAAGCGTTAATCCACAGGGGCTAGGACGTCCATCTCGTCCATGCAATGACGGGGCGGAACGGGATCCTCGTCGTTGGCCAACGTCGTGCGGATCTCGAGCCCGCACACCGAGCACCGGTAGCGGATCTTCACTCTGCGCATCTCGCCCGGGGGCGGCGGCTCGGGCAGGGGAGCACCCATGCCGCGGAGAAGGCCCACACCGAACTTCACGATGAACCAGGCCACCACGATGGCCACGACGACCTTGACGATGGTCCCGAACACGTCCCCACGCTACCCCCGGACGCGACGGAGCCCCGGGCCGCGGCCCGGGGCTCCGGTCGGTGGATCGGGTCGGTCGAGCTGGGGCCCGGCGTCAGCCGAGGCGCTCGATGATGGTGGCGTTGGCCATGCCGCCGCCCTCGCACATGGTCTGGAGGCCGTAGCGGCCACCCGTGCGCTCGAGTTCGGCCAGCAGCGTGGTCATGAGGCGGGCGCCCGAACACCCGAGCGGGTGACCGAGGGCGATCGCACCACCGTTCACGTTCACCTTGTCCATGTCGGGGTGGTGCTCCTTCTCCCACGCCAGCACGACCGAGGCGAACGCCTCGTTGATCTCGATGAGGTCCATCTGGCCGATCGTCATGCCGGCCCGCTCCAGCACCTTGGCCGTGGCCGGGATCGGGGCGGTGAGCATGAGGCGGGGGTCGGCGCCGGCCAGCGAGAAGTTCACGAAGCGGGCGCGGGGCGTGAGGCCGAGCGCCCGGCACTTCTCCTCGCTCATGATGAGCAGCGCGGCGGCGCCATCGGTGATCTGGGACGAGTTGCCGGCCGTGACCCCGCCGTCCTCCTTGAACGACGGCTTCAGCGACGCCAGCTTCTCGTACGTCGACTCGCGGATGCCCTCGTCGGTCGTCATGAGCTTGCCCTCCGCGTCCATCACCGGGAGGATCTGGGTCTGGAAGCGGCCCTCGGCGGTGGCCCGGGCGGCGTACGTCTGGGAGCGGAGCGCGAACCGGTCCATCTCCTCGCGGCTGATGCCCCACTTCTCGGCGATCATCTCGGCCGAGATGCCCTGCGGCACCAGGCCGCCGACCGACTCGTAGCGGACGCCGACCTTGGGGCCGAACGGGAACCCGAACTTGCCGTCGGCCAGCGACGAGCCCATCGGCACGCGGCTCATGACCTCCACGCCGGCGGCGATGACCACGTCGTAGGCCCCGGCCATCACGCCCTGGGCGGCGAAGTGGGCCGCCTGCTGCGACGACCCGCACTGGCGGTCGACGGTGGTGCCGGGCACCTCCTCGGGGAAGCCGGCGCCGAGCACCGCGTTGCGGGCGATGTTCACGCCCTGCTCGCCGACCTGCATGACGCAGCCCATGACCACGTCGTCGACGAGGGCGGGATCGATGCCGGTGCGGTCGACGACGGCCCGCAGGGTCTCGGCGGCGAGGTCGACCGGAT
>JANPGL010000368.1:0-3848 GCA_031423915.1 Actinomycetes bacterium
CCGCCGTGGTGGCCAAGGCGCTCATCGCCGTGAGCGCCACGCCGACGCCGCCCCCCGATGCCGTGCACGCCAACCCGGTGGGCTTCACGACGTTGTACCAGATGTCCTCGGCCCGACGGCCGGGATGCAGGCTCATCTGCTCGAGTATCAGGGCCGTCGCGTACGGGGCCGCCACCGACGTGCCGGCCGACTCGGCGCTCCCGTGCAGCACCGGTCCCGTGTCGTAGAAGGTCATGTCCTTCAGGTGGTTCGTCACGAGCCCCTCACCCGGCGTGTAGATGTCCACCCAGAAGCCGTGATTCGAGAACGACGACCGGGGCGCCGTGCGCGTCGCCGACGTCCACGGGTCGCCGTCGGCGTCCGCCGTGGCGTTCAACGAGCCAACCGCGAGCACCCCGTCGAACGCCGCCGGGTAGAACGGCCGGTCGGTCCCGCGGTTCCCGGCCGAGGCCACGATGAGCGAACGGTCGTGGCGGTCGACGGCCTCGGACACCAACTCGAGGCCGAGCAACGACAGGCCCTCACACGACGGCGACCCGAACGGCGCCAGAACGATCGAGGGCCAGGCGTTGGCGGCGTTGGCCTGCTGCAGGGTCGTGGTCATGCGCGTGGCGGCGCCGACGTCGGTGGCCACGCCGTTCGTGTCGGTGATGCGGGCCGACACGACCGAGGCGCCGGGCGCCAGCGTGGCGATGACCGAGGCGATCGCCGTCGTGTGGCCGGCGTAGTAGAGGTCCGCGATGCGGTTGCCGTCGGCGTCGACCGTCTCGGTGTCGTTCGGCGTCCGCTTCGACAGGTTGGCGGAGAGGGTGGCGTTCGAGGCCGAAGGCACGCCGGTGTCGTACAGCATCACGGAGGTGCCGGCGCCGAAGGTGGCCGTGCGGGGCGTGGGGAACGGGCGCGTCGGCGGGACCGGGTAGCCGGCCGGCCACATACCGAGCGGCCCGCCCGACGGCGACAGCGCCATGTCGGGGGCGGCCACCACCTGCCGCTCGTGCAGCTTGCGGGCCAACCCCACCACCTGGGCAGGGCTGGTGGCGGGCGGGTCGAGCGTCATCCACACCACCGGCACCACCGGCGTGGGCCCGGGCGCCGGGAACACGAGCCTGATCGGGTTGCGCGGCGTGGCGTTCCAGCCGGCGACCGGGAACGCGCCGGCCACCGCAGCGGCGGCCTGCGCCGGGGTCAGGGTGGTGCGCAGCACGATGCGGTCGGAACGGAACGCCACGGTCTCGGGAGACCCCGTCATGCAGCCGCTGGCGCTGCTGTCGTCGACCAGCAGCATCGAGCCGGGCACCGCGGCCAGCGCGGCGGCGACGTCCGTCGACACGGTGGATGCGGTACGGCCAGCAGGGGCGCCGGAGACGACGGCGGCAAACACGATCGCGACGGCGGCGGCCCGACGCGGGCCGGTTCGGTGGAAGATGGACATATCGGGATCCCCTCGGATCAGACGACGAACCAGTCGGTGGTGACGGTGGCGTCGACGACGCGCACCCGCAGTCGGGCCGGGCCGGAAGCAAGCGCGGCGAACGTGAAGCGTCCGAGGGCGTCGACGGGCGCGTCGACCGACGCTCCCACGGTGCGCTCGAGCGTGACGATGGAGGCGTCCGAGCCGATCAGCAGGCCTTGGACGACGTCGCGGTCGACCTCGACCTCGACGGTGACCGCGCCGTCCGGCGACACGAACGTCACCGGCTCGGCCGTCGAGGCGAACCCTCGCACGTCGGCCAGCTCGGCATCGTCGGCGGCCTGCTCCAACAGCGCCGTCAGCTCGGCGTCGAGATCGGCTACCGCGAGCAGTTCGAGGGCGCGGTCGACGAGACCCGCGGGGAGCTCGTCGGGACCGAGGGCCCCACCGAGCTCACGCAGGAGCGCGACGTCGTCCGCGCCGGCGGGAACGTCGTCCTCAGGGTCGGCCATCGCCCCTCCCAACAAGCAGGTCAGCACCATCATCGGTCCGCACGATCCGCGGGCGGCCCGCTGGATACACGTTCACGGTTCGAACCCCGACGGCAGCGCGCGACGGAGCCGTTCGAGGCACCGTGCCCTGGTCGGGCCGAGCGATCCCCGGGGGCGCCCCAACGCGGCGGCGATCTCGTCGTAGCTCAGCGGCGGGTCGGCCGTGACCAGCCGCAACAGCTGACGGCAGTCGTCGCCCAGGCGGGAGAAGGCACTGCGCAGGGCGGCGGCGCGCTCGTCGGCCACCAGCCCGGCCTCGGGCGGTCGACCGTCGTCGGCCTTGTGTTCGAAGACATCGGCGACCGGCACGGTCCTGCGCCGCGTGACGACCTTACGGGCCTCGTTGCGCACGACCATAGCCAGCCACGGCCCCACCGAGCCGGGGTCGCGCACCTGGCCGAGCCGCTCGAGCAGCCGCAGCCACGCCGTCTGGACCAGATCCTCGGCCGTGCGGGGATCGAGCTGGAACGATCGGGCGACGCCGTACATCTTGGGCGAGTGACGCCGCACGAGCACCGCCCAGGCCGAGGCCCGGTCGTCGCCGCCGTCGCGCACCGCGGTGAGCAGGTCGCCGTCAGGCGCCAGTGCGAACGCATCGGCCGTGGTCACGGGCTCACACCTCCCCGAACGAGGCGAGGCAGGCGGCGTGGACCCAGCGTTCGTCGCCCGGTGCACCACGGTCGAGGGCGGCGAGGGCATGGGCGACGGAGCCGGTACGGCCGAGCTGGTCGTGCAGCTCACCCATCAGCGTCGCCGTGAGCGGGGTGTCGGGCAGCCGACACACCGAGGCCACCAGGGATCGCGTCCCCAGGCCGAGCAGGCACGACGACAGCCCGACGAGCTGGTCGCCCGCGCGCACGCCCATGCCCGAGTCGCAGGCCGACAGCACGACCACGGCCGACGTGCGCTCCTCACGCTCGAGCTCGTAGAGGCAGAGCGGGCCGTCGGCCAACTCGAGCGAGGACCACGAGGGGCTGTCATGGCGGATACGACCGTGGGCGACCACATGGGATACCTCGGCCGTGCGCAAACCGTCGAGCACGACCGCGCCCGTGGCCTCGGGGCCGGTCACGACGCGCGCGTGCGCGTAGTGGTCGGCGACCGCGCGCGCTTCGACGTCTCCCAGCGCCAACCGGGGACCGGCGGCCACGAAAGCGGTACCGCCGAGCGCGCCCACCGCCGGCAGATCGAGCCACCAGCTGGCCGACGGCACCACCCCGATGGCTCGCCCCGACAGGCTCGGCAGGGCGCCCCAGGGAACCGCATGCAACGAGGCGGGCAGCACGAGCATCAGCGGCCCGTCGGCAGCCAGCGCAGGCCGGAGGATGCCATCGAGCGCGTCGAGCGCCCGCCGGAGCAGGTCGACGCGTGCGCTCCGCCGTGCGCCGGTGAGCGCCGGGTCGGCCAACGCCCGCAAGCCGCTGGCCGCCGCGCCGGCGGCATCCACCGCCGCCGCGACGGTGCCCAGATCGTGCACGGCGCACCGAAGGCTGGAGGCTGTCACGGCCAGCAGCCGACCGTCGACCTCGATCAGCGACAGGAGCGTGCGGTCCCCCAGGCGTCGGCGCAACGCCGCCAGCGAGGGCGGACGCGCCGACACGGAAGCCGTGCCGACCGTGCGGAGGTGCCGGCGCTGCACGGCCCGCTCGACCCGGCGCTGCTCGGCGACGAGGTCCCCGACGTCGCCGCCGTCGGCCTGCCGGGCCCGCAGCTCGCCGGAGATTCGGCGCAGCTCGGCCAGCTCGACCGCGAGCCCCGCGTCGTCGGGCGGGCGGGTCGGCGCGTGGCGTCGTCGACCGGCTCGGGCGCGCTCGCTCCACTCGAACACTGCCGCCGGGCGGCCTTCGGCCGCAGCGAGGCGCAGGCCGAGCCGGACGAGATCGTCG
>JANPGL010000369.1:0-15120 GCA_031423915.1 Actinomycetes bacterium
GCGTGCCGAAGCACCGCGGCCTCACGTGGTTCGCGGTGCCGACGAACGCCAAGGGCGTCACCATCCGCCAGATCCGCCAGATCAACGGGAGCGCCGAGTTCTGCGAGGAGTTCCTCGACGAGGTCGAGGTGACCGACGCCGACATCATCGGCGAGGTCAACCGCGGCTGGTCCGTCACCCAGACGATGCTCGTGTACGAGCGCGGCGCGGGCGAGATGGGTGCGGCCACGGTGGAGCCGCGCCAGCTCGCGCCCGACCTGGTGGGCCTGGCCCGTCGGGTGGGGCGCACGGCCGACCCGGCGGCCCGGCAGGCCATCGCCAAGGCGCACGTCAACGACTACGCCCAGTACCACCTGGGTCGCCGGATCGCTGACCGGCTGCGGGCCTCGGCCACGCCCGACCCGGCCGTCGCGGCGTACGGCAAGCTGGCGTCGGGCGTGCTGGCGCCGATCCGCGCCCGCCTCGGCATGGAGGTCGGCGGCCCCGCCGCCCTGGTGTGGGCGGGCGGCGACGACGACGCCGGGCGTCCGGCCCTGAACTACCTCAACGGCCGGGTCACCTCGATCGCCGCCGGGACCAACGAGATGCAGCGCAACGGCATCGGCGAGCGTGTGCTCGGCCTGCCGCGCGAGCCCAGCTTCGACACGAACAAACCGTTCAACGAGGTGATCAACGCCGCCCGCAACTGGGACAGCAAGGTCGGCTGAGCCGACGTGGGCTACGACGAGCGCCTGGCCGAGCGACTGCGGGACCTGCTGGAAGGTTCGCCCAACGTGAGCGAGCGCGCCATGTTCGGCGGGCTGGCGTTCCTGGTCGGCGGCCACATGGCCATCGCGGCGAGCGGGCAGGGGGATGCGCTCGTGCGAGTCGATCCGTCGGACTCCGACGGGCTGCTCGACCGGGACGGCGTCGAACTGGCGGTGATGCGCGGGCGCCCGATGGACGGTTGGCTCCGCGTGCCGCTGTCCGCGCTCCGAACCAAGCGGCAGTTGGCCTGGTGGACCGACCGGGCGACGGCGTACGCGCGCACGTTGCCGGCCAAGTCGGCCGCACGTCCGGCTCGGGGCACGTAGCGTCGGGCCGACCCGGCCCGGGTGGCGTAACTGGCAGGCGCAGGGGGCTTAAACCCCCCAGGAGGAGACTCCGTGCGGGTTCGATTCCCGTCCCGGGCACACATCTACCAGGCACAATGCAGGCCGGCGTCACGCGAGCCCAGTCTCGAGACCGCCCCTCCTCAGAGCGGGTGATGGGTCGCCGCGCCGCGCCGGTTGTTGCGGCTGCCAGGGCTTGATGGATGTTGGCTACAGGTGGAGGCGACCGTGGCCTCGATGGAACACGATGCGCTCGACGAGCAGCAGGGCGACCGCACCGAACAGGGCGATGATGAGCTCGATCACGAAGCTGGTCGAGGCGCGGGCGCCGGTGAAGGCGTGGTAGACGAATCCGCCGACGAACGCGCCGGCGAGGCCGGTGAGCACGTCGCCAATGACGCCAAAGCCTTTGCCGCGTACGACCCTGCCTGCGAGCAGGCCAGCCAGGAGGCCGATGACGAGCCAGGCGATGATGTGGCGTCCTGCGATGGGTGCGAACGAGAGCAGCAACATGGCGCCCTCCTTTGGTGTCGATCGAAGGGTAGAGCCGTTGTCGTGCCGCCTGGTAGAGGCCTTGGGCACCACTTGAGGTTCGGGCCGTGCTCGTGGTGGGCGTAGCCTGCGCGTTGATGACGCGACGGTCCCCACCGGCACGCGGTCGGGTCGTGTCGTGACCGGCCCGGTGTCGCACGAGCGGCAGGTACCCGCGCCGGGGCATGGGGTGTCGAGTCGCAGTTCCGCGGGGTGGGGTGGATACGCGCGTGCGTTGGGGCCCGGTCTGATCACGGGCGCCTCTGACGACGACCCATCGGGTGTCGCGACGTACGCGCAGGCCGGTGCCCGGTTCGGGTTCGGCATGCTGTGGGCGTCGCTGCTCACGTTCCCGTTGATGGCCGCGGTACAGGAGATTTGCGATCGTATGGCCCTGGCGACCGGTCAGAGCCTCGGCGAGCTGATCGCCCGCCGCTTCACGCACCGTTGGCGGGTCGCGATCGGCGCCCTCCTCGTGGTGCTGTGTGTCGCGAACGCGCTCAACATCGCCGCCGACCTCGTCGCCATCGGTGAAGGCATGCACCTGCTGAACGCGGGGCCGACCACGTTGTGGGCCGTTGTTGCCGGGCTCACGATCATCGGTCTGCTCGTGAGGTTCTCCTACGTTGCGATCGCCCGCATCTTCCGCCTGCTGTGTCTCGCTTTGTTGAGCTACGTCGGGGTGCTTTTTGCCGCCCACCTCGACTGGATGACGGTGCTGGCCCACACCGTGGTCCCACACGTCCAGTTGTCCAAGGGCTATCTGACCTTGCTGATCGCCGTGTTCGGCACGACGATCTCGCCGTACCTGTTCTTTTGGCAGACTGCCGACCGCGTCGACGAGATGCGCGACGAGGACATCGGTGGCCCCAGCGCGGTCCCGTTGCGGTGGCGAGCGCGCTCCGCCGCCAGGTCGAAGCAGCGGTTGAGCCGCTTCGATGTCTTCTTCGGGATGGGGTTCTCGAACTTCGTGATGTTCGCGATCATCGCCGCAACCGCCGCCACCCTGGGCGCCCACGGCCCGGTCGACATCGGCACGGCGGCCGAGGCAGCCAACGCCCTGCGCCCGGTCGCCGGGCGTCTCGCGTCGACGCTGTTCGCGCTCGGATTCGTCGGTTCGGGGATGCTCGCCGTGCCCGTGCTGGCCGGCGCCGGAGCTTCGGGCATTTCCGGCCTCCTCGGCAAGCCGACCGGGTTCTCCAACAGCATCCGCCAGGCACCGGTGTTCTATCTGCTCGTGATCGCTGGCACGGTGGCCGGCACAGCGTTCAGCGCCACCGGGATCGACCCGATCAAGCTCCTCGTGCTCGTCGCGGTGATCAACGGCGTCGCCGCGGCACCGTTCCTGCTGATCGTGATGCTCGTCCCCGGTAACCGGGCGATCATGGGCGACCAGACGAACGGCCGCCTCGCCACGGTCCTGGGATGGGCGACGTTCGCGGTGATGGCGAGCGCAGCAATCGCGCTCGCCATCACCAGCCGTACCTGACGCTGGTCACTACCCGACGTTGGTGGCGCGACGCGTGTCGCTGCGGCGGAACGTCGGCATAAGGGCTGCCACCACGACGCCGGCCATGACCAGCGCCGCCCAGATGGCGAACCCGCGCTCGATGGCGAGCGACCCTTTGCCGGCGCTCGGCTGGAAGACCGCGACCAGCGCCGCGACACCACCGACGATCCCGACGAACAGGATCGTGCGCACCTGACGGACGAGCGCCGCGGCCAGCAGCACCAACCCGAAACCGAGCTCGATCAACCCCAAGATCGCGGTGGCAGTGAACCCGGCCACCAGCACCACCGGCACGTCGAGGCCTCCGCCGAGGCCGGCGCGGACGATGGTGAGCCCACCGAGCACCAGCAACACGACCGCCACCACGCCAGCGACCAACGCCGCCGGCGTGAACACGCTGGTCCGTACGGTGCGGACGGTCTCGGCGCGCGCCGCGTCGGCGGGTGCCGCGGGTCGTTCCCGGGTCGCCAAGGGCGACGGCTCGACGATGCGGTCATGCCCGCGCTCGTCGGTGGACACGGAACGTTCTGATGCGATCCTCATGTCGACTCCTCGACTCGTACCGAGGCTTGAACGGGTTGCCTCACCCGAACCGACGGGGCTGCGGTCCGGTGATGGCTCACCGGATCACGCGACTCCGCTGTTGGTCAGTGCTTCGTCAGCTTCGCCCGGGCCCTGTCGACGACGCCCTCCAGCTTGTCCTTGGTGTCGTCGAGGGCTTTCTTGACGTCACCAGTCTTCTCGTCGGCCTTGCCCTCTCGCTTCAGATGCTTGTCGCCTGTCAGGTCTCCGACAGCTTGCTTGATCTTGCCTTTGGCCTGGTCCTTGTTGTCCATCATCGTCTTCGTCTCCTTCGTAGCTTCGACCCGTCGGTCGGTGTCATCGGTGGGCTAATGGAAGATGCTCACGCCGCCCGGACCCACGAGGAGCCCGACGACGATCAGAACCGCACCCCACAAGAGCTGCCTGCGCACCAGCGCGACGATCCCAGATATCACCAGGACCACTGCCAGGATCCACAACAGGAACAGCATGGGGCACCTCCGCTCACAGCAGCCTCGAGCGATCGATCCGTCGCGACCGGCGGACGCCCTCGGCGACTTCATCATCTGCCCGCACCACACGGCCCACCAGAGGACAACTGCCTCGACAAGCGCCGGTACGCACGCGTGAACCTCGGTGTGCCGATCCGCCCTGACCGACTACCCAGTTGTCCGCCGGCGCTCTTGCAGGCGGCGCTTAAGAGGACCGACGCCTCTTGTCGACCCGACACGAGCGATCGACCCTTGGGTCAGAGTCCTCTTTGAAGGGAGGCAATCATGTGGACAGTCATCCTGATCGTTCTCGTAGTGCTGCTCCTGACCGGAGGCGGCTACGGCTACAGCCGACGCGGACGTTGATCCCCGTCGCACTCGGCTAGCACCGTCAGGGACACCGCCGACGCAGGCGGCGTCCCTGACGCCTCCGACCCGGTGCCATCAGACCGCCGCCTACAGCTTTGGAAAGGGCCGTTGTGTCCAGTGAAGATCTTCATGCGCCGAGAGAGCGACTGACGCCGCAGACGTTGGCGACCCATGGCGCGATCGTGTCATTGATTGAGGAGCTCCAGGCGATCGATTGGTATCGCCAGCGTGCCGATGACTGCGAGGACGCCGCGCTCGCTGCGGTCCTCGTGCACAACATGAACGACGAGATGGAGCACGCTGCGATGCTCGTCGAGTGGCTCCGGCGAAACGTCGCCGAGTTCGCGACGCAGCTCGCCAAGTTCGTTGGCGCTGACGGTCCCATCGCGTGACCGGACGAGTAGCGGTCAGGACCTCCGCGCGTGCGTGGCCTGGCGGGTTTGCGGTCCGGCACAGAGGGCACGTTGGCAGGGTAAAGAGGGAGCGTCACATGTCCAGAGCCCACTCGTTGCCGCACAACCCTGTCGGTCGCATCGCGGGTGACCATCCGGGGCTCGTGAGGGTCGGTCGTGCCGGTTGGTTCGCCAAGGGCGTCGTCTATCTCGGCGCGGGCGTGCTCGCATTGCTGGTGGCCGCCAAGGCGACGGGTTGGTCCCGTGCCGCCTCGGCAGGCGGCCAGGAGGCGAGTCCGACCGGAGCGTTGAAGACGATCGCCCAGATGTCGGGCGGGAAGCTGCTGATGTGGGTGCTGGCCGCGGGGATGCTGCTGTATGCCGCGTGGCGGGTGGTGTCGGCGTTGCTCCCGGGCGGTTCGGATGCCAAGGCGTGGGTGACGCGCATCGGGTATCTGGTGAGCGCGGCCATCTACACCACGTTCGCGTTGACCGCCATCTCGCTCGCCAGGGTCACCTCGGCCGCCCCGGACGGCAACACGAAGGTGAACTCGCTGTCCGATCGGATCATGGCTCACAGCGGCGGGCGTCTCTTGATCGGTGTGGCGGGCGCGATCGCCATCGGGGCAGGGCTGTACCGCATGGTCAAGGGTGTGCGCGTGGACGTCACCGACGAGCTCGACCTGACCGGGTGGTCAGCGCCCCGGCGGGCATGGACGAAGCGACTCGGTGCCATCGGCGAGTTCGGGAGGGGGGTCGGCATCGGGCTGATCGGCTTCTTCCTCGTTCGCGCCGCGATGACGTACGACGCCAACCAGGCCACGGGTCTGGACGGCGCCCTTCGCCGACTGGCCGTGCAAGGTTGGGGCCTCGTCGTGGTTGTGGTCATCGGTGTCGGGTTCGCCGCCTACGGCGTCTTCTGCCTGGTCACGTTCACACATCGCGAGCTGCAAGCGCCATGACCGCCCCGCACGGCTGGCCGGCGATGGCTTCGGGCCACGACGCCGACGGCCGGGTGGGCAGCGACCCGACGGTGCGCCCCCACGGTCGATTCCCCGGCTCGCTGCGCGAGTCGTGGCCGGTGCACCGCCGACAGGCGCTCGCCGGCGCGCCCCTGGGATGGGCGTGCTTCGCACTGTCGTCGATCGCGTACGGCGGCCGCCTGATGCACTTCGGCGAGCCCGTCGAGCGGGCCAGCGCCGTCCTCACTGCCGAATCCCACGCCACGACCACGCCGGTCGCTCGGACCGTCAGGAGCCAACCATGACCTCGGTAGCGGTGATCGCCCACAGCGGCAAGGTGCTCGGAGCCGGTCTCGGCCGACTGCGCGACGTGCTCACCGAGCAGGGCGTGGCCGATCCGCTCTGGCTCGAGGTGCCCAAGAGCCGCAAGATCCCCGCCCGCGTGCACGAAGCGATCAAGGCGGGCGCCGACCTCATCTTCGTCTGGGGCGGTGACGGCAGCGTGCAACGCGCCATCGACGCCGCCGTGGGTTCACTCGTCACGTTGGCGATCCTTCCGGCCGGCACGGCCAACCTGCTGGCCAACAACCTGCGCATCCCGATCGACCTCGAACAGGCCGTCGAGGTCGGCCTGCACGGCAGCAACCGGACGATCGACGTCGGCAAGATGAACGGCGAACACTTCGCCGTCATGGCCGGCATCGGGCTCGACGCGCTCATGATCCGCGACGCTGATGCCGGACTCAAGGACCGCTTCGGTCGAGCTGCCTACATATGGACCGGCGCCCGCCACCTCCGCGCCACGCCCGTACGCACCAAGGTCCGCATCGACGGGCACACCTGGTTCGACGACAAGGCCACCTGCGTCCTCGTCGCCAACGTGGGCTCCATCGGCGGCGGCATCACCGCGTTCGACCACGCCACACCCGACGACGGCAAGCTCGACGTGGCCGTCATGACGGCCGACGGCGCCTGGCAGTGGATGCGCACCCTCACCCGCGCCACCGTTGGACACGCCGAGCGGTCACCCCTCGTCCAGATGACCCAGGCCGTCCTGATCAAGATCGAGACCAGCAAGCGGCTGCCCTACGAGCTCGACGGGGGCGCCCGCCCCAAGACCGACACGATCCGGGCAATGGTCGTCCCTCACGCCGTCACGATCCGTGTGCCGTCCGAGTGACGCAGGATCGTCGTTCCGCGTCGGCGTGGTGGCGGGTTCGCTGGGCTCCGTCGGTCTGAGAGGATGCCGACGTGTCGTTGCACGACCGGCTGAGGGGGGTTCAGGTCGAGGACCCGGAGGTGGGTGCCGACACGCCTCGCGCAGGTGGAAGCGACGTCGATGGCTCGGCCCGAGCGGTGGTGAACGCGACCCGATCAGTGGGTCGACGTTCCTTGGCGGAGCTGTCGCTTCCCGTGGCCGTGGTGCTGTGGGTCGGCATCGTCGTGGTGAGCACTCGCCAGTCACCCGCGGCGGCTGTCGGGTGTGTCGTGCTCGGCGCGCTCGGGAGTTGGCGGGGTTCGTCGTCGAGCCGGGGCGGGCGGTGGTCGACGGTGTTGCTCGGCGTGGGCGCGCTGCTCTGGGTGACGATCGCCGTGCGCGTGTCGGCCGACACCGCCGTGTGGCTGCCGGCGGCGGCGGCTGCGGGATGGATGGCGGGAGCGGCGCTGGCGGGCGTAGCCCGGCCGCCGGCGTCTCGGGTCAGCTCGTCGGGGCGGATGCTGGCCGTCGTGCTCGCGTGGACGATCGCCGTGGTGTGGACTGCGTCGGGGGACCCGCGCGCTACCTGGTGGGGTGCCGTCGAGTGGCATGGCCCCCGGTCGAGCGACGCGGTCGCCCTCACCTTCGACGACGGACCGAACGATTCGGCCACGTTGGCGATAGCCGACATCCTGGCCGGGCGCGGCGCACGGGGATCGTTCTTCGTGGTCGGCGCCGCCGCGCTGGCCCGCCCCGACATCGTGCGCGAGCTCGTCGCCAGGGGACAGGTGGTGGGTACCCACTCCTTCCGGCACGGCGCCAACGACTGGCTCGATCCCGCTTACCCCGAGGCGGTCCGAGGCGGGAAGGCGGTGGCGACCGTGACGGGGCAGTGCCCGACACTCTTCCGGCCACCGCACGGTCGCCACGACCCACTGACCTCGGCCGCGGTGGCGAGAGGCGGCATGCACACCGTCACCTGGGACGTCAGCGGCCACGACTGGGACACGACCGACGCGACGCTCGTGGCCACGAGGGTGTTGCGCGGCGTTCGAGGCGGCTCCATCGTGCTGCTGCACGATGGCCTCGACGGCGACCCGACGATCGATCGAACGGTCGTCATCCGAGCGCTGCCGATGATCCTCGACGGGCTCGCTGCTCGAGGACTTCGCCCGGTCGGCCTCGACGAGTTGCTCGGACTGACGGCCTGGCAGTCGGCCTGCACCTGGGACGGTGAGTGAACGACGTGCGCGCCACCACCTCCCGGCCCCGGACCCGAGTCACCGACGCGGCCGAGGGGAAGCGCGCGCCGCAGCTGGGGCGCGTGGTGCGAGTCGTGGTGGTCGGCGCATGGGCGGTCGTCCTGGCCGCGGTCGGTCGCCAGCGGGTGTACGTCAGCCACGACTCGATCAGCAACTACGCCCACGTGTGGTACATCGCCGAACACCTCCGCCACGGGTGGATGCTGCCGTTCCACATGCCGATGCTGGCGGGCGGCCACGCCTACGCCTACCCCTACGCGTTCGTGCCGTGGACGCTCACCGCCGTCGCTCGCCTCGTGCTCGGCGACTGGGCGGTCACGCTCTGCCTCATCGCGGGGTTCGTCGCCGCGGTGGTCCTCGTGTTCGTGGCGTTCCCCGAGCTTCGAACGCCCTGGTGTGAGGTCGTCGTCCTCGTAAACCCCGCCCTCATCATGGCTCTCCTCGTCGGCCAGATCCCGTTCCTGTGGGCCGTCGCTTCGCTGTTCGCGGCCATCGCGGCGTGGCGCCGTAGGCGACCCTGGCTCGCCACGGGCCTCGGCGCGGTGGCCATGGCCACCCACCCTGCGGTGCTGCTCCCCCTCACGCTCGCGGTCGTCGTCGGCGCCCTCCCTCGTGCTGCGGGCCGCCTCGAGCTCGTGTGGCGGGCGTCGCTCGCCACGGCAGCGGCACTGCCGGCGGTAGGGATCGTGCTCCGGTCTCCAGCGGTCACCGAGACCACGCTCTGGTTCCGGGTCGAGCAACTCATCCGCATCGACGCGGCCCGAGGCACGGTCGTGCTGCTTCCGTTCGTCCTGCTCCTCCTGCGCCGGTTCCACCGCCGGATCACGATCCCCGCCGCCTTCGGCCTCCTCTGTGGGCTCAACGCACTCATGCTCGGTCCGATGAACCGCTACGCCTGGGCCGCTCCGTGGCGGGAACCCGACGAGCGGATCGGTGCGTACCTCGATTCGCCCGACTTCCGGCCCGGTGCCACCTACCGGGTGCTCGGTTTCGCCGACGGGCGCATGAGCATGTACCGACTCATCGAGCGAGGCGCCCGTCTCGATGGCGAGTTCTTCCCCGAAAGCCAGGCCCGCCGCAGCTGGCCGTCGGCGCCCAGATACGAGCGGTTCCTCCGAGACCGCCGCATCGACACCGTCATCGCCTGGCACTCGTACGACACCCGCTGGCACACCAACGAACACGACCTCCTTCGCCGACTCTCCGGCGATTCCGGATGTTCCACGGACACCGTCGTGGTCGACGTCGTCGCCGCCTATCCCGCCTTCGACGTCTACCGGATCCGGGACTGCTGACCGGCACCACCCGCACGTCGCTGTCGAGAAGCGGGGTGCGCGCCCACGCGTCGACGGCTGGCTGTCACACTGACGGCGTGTCCAGGGCGTCGTCATGCGCGTGCTGATCGTCGAGGACGATCCGTCGATGGCGGCGTCGTTGCGGCGCGGCCTCGAGGCCGAGGGCTACACCGTCGTGTCGGCGTCGGACGGTGAGGACGGTCTCTGGCACGCCACCGAGCACGACTTCGACGTCATCGTCCTCGACATCATGCTGCCCAAGCTGAACGGCTACCAGTTGGTGTCCGAGCTGCGCCGCAACAAGCGGTTGGTGCCGGTGCTCATGCTCACCGCCAAGGTCGGCGAGTGGGACCAGACCGAAGCGCTCGATGCAGGGGCCGACGACTACCTGGCCAAGCCGTTCTCGTACCCGGTGCGCCTGGCGCGGCTTCGCGCGCTGATCCGCCGCGCCGCCGGGCTGGCCGATCCGGTCGTGACGGTCGGCGACCTCCGCGTCGACACCGCCGCGCACCGGTGCTGGCGGGGCGACACCGAGATCGATCTGACGGCTCGCGAGTTCTCGCTGCTCGAGTACCTGGCGCTGCGCGCCGGCACGGTCGTGAGCAAGACCGAGCTGATCGACCATGTGTGGGACGAGGCGCGCGATCCCGACACGAACGTGGTCGAGGTCTACGTCGGCTACCTGCGCCGCAAGATCGACACCCCCTTCCCGAGCGCCCTGCTCCACACCGTGCGGGGTGCCGGCTACCGGCTGTCCGCCGACGGTGGGTAGGTGGCGGCTCCGGTCGGTCCGGGCGCGCATCGTGCTGATGGCGGTCCTGACGGTCGGCGCCACGCTCGCCGCCGCCAGCGTGCTGCTCCTCGTCCTCCTGCGCGGATCGTTGGAGGACCCGATGCGGGGCGAGGCACGGGCGCGCGCCGCCGATGTGGTCGCCGCCTTGTCGCAGGTGCCGACGCCGTCGACGGTGCCCGCCCTGGCCGCCCCGTGGCCCTCGCTCGCGCAGGTGCTCGACGGTGACGGCCGCGTGGTGGCGTCCAGCGCGGAGCTGACCGGCCGGGCGCCGCTGTTGGCCGTCACGCCGTCGCAACGCGAGCCGGCCGGGCACACAGCGTTCGGCTACGCAGGGCGGCAGCAGCAGTGGCGCCTCGACGCCGTGGTGGCGAGCCTGCGCGGGCGCGACGTCACCGTGGTCGTGGCCACGTCGCTCGCCCAGGTGGAACGGAGCGTCCGGATCCTCACGGTGGCGTTGGCGGTCGGGCTGCCCGTGCTCGTGCTCGCCGTGGCGGCCATGGCGTGGCTGCTCGTGGGGCGGGCGCTGCACCCGGTGGAGGCCCTGCGCCGTCAGGTCGCCGGCTTCGAGCGGGTACCGACCGGAGGGCACGTGGTGCCGACCTCCGGCGACGACGAGATCGGTCGCCTCGCCACCACGCTCGACGACCTGCTCGACCGCCTGCGGAGCGCCAACGCCCGCCAAGGCCGGTTCGTGGCCGACGCGTCGCACGAGCTGCGCAGCCCGGTGGCCAACATCCGCGCCGCGCTGGAGGTCGCCCTCGCCCACCCGGGATCGGCGCCGTGGCCCGAGGTCGCCGAGGACGTCCTCGAGCAGAACGCCCGGATGGGTGGCCTGGTCGACGACCTGCTGCTGCTGGCCCGCGCCGGCGCAGGCACCCTGCGCGACGACGACCGTCCGGTCGACCTCGCGGCGGTCCTGGACCGGGCGGCCCACCCCCCGGCTGCCCGCCGGGTCCCGGTGCGCGTCCGCGCCGACGGCGACGTGGCCGTTCGCGGGGTCGGGGGACAGTTGGAGCGACTCGTCGAGAACCTGGTGGCCAATGCCGAACGGCACGCATCGTCGCTGGTCACGGTGACCGCCACCTCCGTCGGACGATGGGTCGAGCTCACCGTGGCCGACGACGGCCCGGGCATCGCCGTCGCCGACCGAGCGCGGATCCTCGAACCGTTCGTGCGGCTGGACGACGACCGGTCGCGGGCGGGCGGCGGCACCGGCCTGGGCCTGGCCATCGCCGCCGAGATCGTGGCCGCCCACGGCGGCACGCTGGCCGTGGGCGACGCCCACCCCGGTGCCGTGTTCCGGGTCCGCCTCCCGGCGGCCCGCCGCTCTCAGCCTCCCCTTATCGCCCCGGGCGTACGTTCGTCGGGAGACACCCCCCGAGCCGCACCCGAGGTCGCCCCATGAACGCCCGTAGCCGCCGCCGCCTGCCCTGGCTGGTCCCGATCGGCATCCTCGCCGCCACCGCCGCCGTCGGCGGCCTCTCGAGCGCCCTGCCGGCGGGCGCCGATCCGATCCCGGTCCTCCCGGCGCTCACGCCGGCGCAGCTGCTCGACAAGGTGCGGACCGCGCAGGTGACCGCGCTGTCGGGCGACGTCACCCTCACCAGCAACCTCGGCCTGCCCGATCTGAGCGCCCTCGGCGTGCGCAGCGGCACCGTGCTCGACCTGCTGGCCGGCACGCACCACGCCCATCTCGCCGTCGACGATCCGGACCACGTCCGAATCGCCCTGGGCGCACCGGAGGCCGAGCGCGACTGGATCCGCAACGGCGCGGACCTGTGGTCGTGGGACAGCGCCAGTCAGCACGTCCAGCACACGATCCTGCCCGATCACACCGGGGAAGGCACCGGCCGCAGCGCGAAGGCGAGCACGCCGGCCAGCGACCCGACCACCGAGCTCGATCCGCGCGTGGCGGCGGACCAGCTGCTCCAGTCCATCGATCCCACGACCGAGGTGAGCGTGCGCACCCCGGGCTACGTGGCCGGACGTCCCGTGTACGAGCTGGTGGTCACCCCGCGCACACCCAACTCGACGGTGCAGGACGGCACCATCTCGGTCGACGCCGCCACCGGCGTGCCGCTGGCCGTGCGCATCGACGCCCGCAGCACGGGCACCGCCGCCCTGTCGCTGACGTTCACCTCCATCTCGTTCGACCAGCCGAGCGCGTCGACGTTCGCGTTCGACCCGCCGCCCGGCGCCACCGTCGAGGAGGCCGCCAACCCGGCGCAGCTCCTCCCGCTGGGCGGGAACGGCGGACACCGCCGCGGTGGGGGCAAGGCCACGGACGCCCCGCTAGGCCCCGGGACGGCACCTGCCGTGCCGGTCACGCCGGCCGCGACGTCGGGCGGCAAGGGCGGCACGACGGCGATCGGTACCGGATGGGAGACCGTCGAGGTCCTCAGCGGTCAGTCGCTCGGGCGCTCGTTCCAGGCCCTGTTCGCCAACTCGCCGACGGTCACCGTCGGCGACCAGCAGGCCCACCTCGTGTCGACGGCGTTGATCAACGCGCTGGTGTTCGACGACGGGCGCATCGCGGTCGCCGCCATGACCCCGGCGGCGCTCACGGCGGCCGTGGCCGGCGCATGACCATCGTGCTGGCCGACGCCCAACCGGCCCGTCACCCTCGACCATCGTCGAGCGACACCGCCATCCGGACCGAGGGCCTGACCAAGCGGTTCGGGTCGGCGACCGTCGTCGACGACCTCGCGCTGTCGGTGCCCACCGGCTCGGTGTTCGGGTTCCTCGGACCCAACGGGTCGGGCAAGACGACCACCATCCGGATGCTCCTCGGGCTGCTCTCGCCGGACGACGGTGCTGTGCACCTGATGGGTGCCCCGATCCCGGGTGCGGCGCGCCAGGTCCTGCCCTCCGTCGGCGCACTCATCGACGGGCCGGCCTTCTACCCGTGGCTGACCGGGCGGCAGAACCTGTGGCGTCTCGACGCCGCCGGTCCCGACGCGCCGCGGAGCACCCGATCCACCCGGATAGAGGACGCCCTGGCCCGCGTCGGTCTGTCGGCCGCATCGGAGAAGAAGTTCAAGGCGTACTCGCTCGGCATGCGCCAGCGCCTCGGCCTCGCCAACGCGCTGCTGCGGCCCCTGCAGCTGCTCATCCTCGACGAGCCGACGAACGGCATGGACCCCCAAGGCACCCGCGAGATCCGGCACCTGATCCGCGAGCTCGCCGCCGACGGCACCACCGTGTTCCTGTCGAGCCACCTCCTCGCCGAGATCGAACAGGTCTGCACCCACGTCGCAGTGATGAGCGCCGGCCGATTGGTCGCTCAGGACGAGCTGGGGGCGCTGCGCGCCAAGGCGACCACCATCGTGCGCATCGACACCGACGACACCGACGGCGCCGTCGAGGTGCTGCGCCGCCGCGGCCTCGATCCCCGCGTCGAGGGATCCCAGGTCTCAGCCACCTTCGACGGTGGGCGGGCCGAGGACCTGAGCCGCGCGCTGGTCGAGCACGGTGTGGGCCTGCGCGGCTTCGCGCTCGAACGACCGAGCCTCGAGGACACGTTCGTCGCACTCACGGGGGAGGGCTTCGATGTTGCTCAATGAGCTCTCGACGATGTTCCGCCGCCGCCGCACCCAGGCCATGCTGGCGACGCTCATGGCCATCCCGATCGTCATCACGCTCGTGGTGCGCTTCGCCGGCGGTCCCGACACGGGCGAGGGTCCGAGCTTCCTGTCGCAGATCACCGACAACGGCGTCTTCGCCGTCCTCGCCGGTCTGACGGTGACGCTGCCGTTCTTCCTGCCGATGGCCGTGGCCGTGATCGCCGGCGACACCATCGCCGGCGAGGCCAGCCTGGGCACGCTGCGCTACCTGCTGACGCGACCCACGGGCCGGTCGCGACTGCTCGCCACGAAGGGGATCGCCGCCGTCGCCTTCTGCGTCGCCGCCACGCTGGTCGTGGCGCTCGCCGGTCTCGTCACCGGCGTCATCGTGTTCCCCGTGGGGCGCATCACGACCCTGTCGGGCGACACGTTGCCGCTCGCCCAGGGCATGGCGCGCATCTCGCTCGTGGCCGTGCTCATCAGCGTGTCGTTGTTCGGGCTGGTCGCCATCGGCGTGTTCATCTCCACGCTGACCGACGTCCCCGTGGGCGCAATGGCCGGCACGCTCGGCGTGTTCATCCTCGTCGGCGTGCTCGACGCGCTCCCCCAGACCAGCGGTATCCACCCGTGGTTGTTCACCGACCACTGGCTCAGCTACACCGACGTGATGCGCACCAGCATCCAATGGGGTGGCGTGACCCGCAACATCGGGCTGCAAGCGCTGTACGTGCTCGTCTTCGGGTCGTTGGCCTGGGCTCGCTTCACCACCAAGGACGTGCTTGCCTGAGATCGTCGTCAGCCCGGCGAGGGTTCGGACCCGACGCCGCGACGGAGGTGGACCGGGAGGATCGCATGGTGGGACCGAGCTGTTCGAACAGGTGACGGCCGGGCCCCGACCGGGGCTGCCGACGCCAGGGGCGTGTTGCGTCGGCTCGGCGCGGCCGAGAGGATGGCGCCGTGACGGACGAGAGCGAGGACGCGCTGCGGCGGGTGCTGGTCGACGAGTACCGGCGGACGGCCGACCTGAAGTTGAACGAGCTCGCCTCGGGCAACCTGAGCGTCCGGTTCGGTGACGGGATGCTGATCTCGCCGACGGGCGCCACCGCCGACACCCTCGCCG
>JANPGL010000370.1:0-7345 GCA_031423915.1 Actinomycetes bacterium
CCCCCCCGCCCCCGCCCGGCAAACGACACCCGGGTCGTCAGCGCGCCGACGACCGCCGGGCCGTACCGTGCCGCGCCGCAGCGAAGGCGCCCACCACGCCGACGCCCACGATGTCGATGGCAAGACAACCGAGGACGTACGGCCCAGCCGTCACGCCGCCGCGCTCGCCCGGCCCGCGCAGCGACCATGCGAGGGCACCGAGAAGGACGACGAACGCCACGAGTGCGGCGGCCACGAGCCACCGCCAGCGCTTCGGCTCGCCGTCGTCCGTGGCGGTGTGATCCCCACGTTCGACCCACGCCACTGCGGCCGTGCACGATGCGAACCACACCACGCCGGCGAGGTACGCGCCGATCGAGTCGCTCGGCCGATGGCCGCCCGTCGCCAGCACCGCCGCGCCGACCGAGGGTCCGACGATCGCCGCCACCGCATCCGCCGCGGGAGCGAGCCGCGGCGGGGCCACCATGACGAGCCCGAACGCCAGAGCCACCGCCACCGTGGCGTGCCCGCTCGGGAACGTGTTGTAGGCCACGCCGCCGAAGCCCCCGAGGTCGGTGCGGGTGAGCACGTGGTCCTTGAGCACCTGGGAGCCCGCCATCGAGCCGCCCAGCGCCACGACGACCCCGACCGCCAGCGCCACGCGACGGCGGGCCAGCGCCACGAGCACCAGCACGGTGGCGCACACGACGACCGAGCGTACCGAGAGCGCGTCGAGCAACCTCTGCGCTCGTTGCGTCGCGGCCTCCGTGACCGCGAAGCGGTGCTCGAGCGCGGCACCGTCGAGCCGCTGACCGATCCGTGTCCGCACCAGGAACGCGTACGAGACGAGCAGGCCGGCCGCACCGGCGCCGGCGAGCCACCACAGCCGACGGCTCCGCCCGTCCGCGTCCGCGCCCGCCATGCCGTGGACATTAGGACGCACGCCGGTGCGTCGCCCGGCGGCAGCGGCGTCGCGCCGGATTGATCGTCGGCGCATGGGGGTAGGTCCCGGCGCATGAGCGACTACACCAGCGACGGTGCCGTGCCGGTCGACGACGCCGCCATCGATGAGCCGCCCACGGTCGACGAGGTGCTCGAGGAGCAGCGACGAGAGCATCCCGAGCAAGCGGCCACCCATTGGCGCCGCGGGGACGACGGGCCCGACCCGACCCGGGACGAGCCGCCGTCGTCCGCCTCGTGACAACCACATCATCGACGGCCATCCATCCCCCGAGCTCGGCCATGGGCCGGGAGGTCATCCGGACCGAGCGGTTGACGAAGGTCTACGGCACGGCTGAGCTGATCGGCGGCCGGAGCGCGCCGCCACACGTCCATCGATCGGGATTGGCGTGCGCCCGCCCCGGGTACGGCGGCGTGCACCGTCGACACAGGAGTCCAGCGCCATGAGCAACGAACTGACCGGGAAGACCATCGGGTTCCTCACCGCCAACGAGGGCGTCGAGCAGGTCGAGCTGACCGAGCCCTGGCGCGCCGTCGAGGAGGCCGGCGGCACGCCGGTCCTGATCGCCCCGAAAGCCGCGCCGGTGCAGGCCATGAACCACATGGACAAGGGCGACATCTTCAACGCCCGGGTCGCCGTCGGCGCGGCCGATCCCTCGGCCTACGACGCGCTCGTGCTGCCCGGCGGCGTCGCCAGCCCCGACCAGTTGCGCATGCTGCCCGAGGCGGTGGCGTTCGTCTCGTCGATCGCGGCGGCGGGCAAGCCGATCGCCGTGATCTGTCACGGGCCGTGGACGTTGGTCGAGGCCGACCTCGTGCGCGGACGGACGCTGACGAGCTGGCCGAGCCTACGGACCGACATCGGCAACGCCGGCGGGCACTGGGTCGACGAGCAGGTCGTCGTGTGCCGCGACGGTGGCAACGTGATCGTGTCGAGCCGCCAGCCCGACGACCTCCCCGCGTTCAACAAGCGGCTCGTCGAGGTCTTCGCCGCCTGATCGGAGCGCCGATGCGCGGTTTCGGACCACCCCGGGGGCGGGTACACCCCGGGTACCGACGGAGACGGCGCGCCCACCGCGCCGGCGGACCACGTGACGCAGCAACGACGCCGACGCCTGTTGACGGACGACCTGCTGATCGGCGCGAGCCTGGTCACGTTCTTCATCCTGCTCGGCATCCTGCTGACGCTGGTGATGGTCGAGCCGACCGGGGGCCAGCGCGTGCCCTCGTTGATCCTCGGCACGGCGCTCGGCTTCAGCATGCTGTACGGCGCACTCAAGGTGGCCCACTTCCGGGCGGAGGCGGCCGAGCAGGTCGTGCGGCGCACCGTGGTCGAAGGCTCGGGGCGCACCACCGTGGAAGCCGGCCGCGACGTCTGACGATCACGCACTCGTCGTCGCCGGCGCGACCGCGGTCGGCGTGCGGGTGGACGGGCGTGCCGCTCCACGTCCGACCATGACGCGGTAGGCGGTCAGGAAGGTGATCGTGACGGCGGACCCGACGTAGGCGGCGAGGAGCACACGGTTCGAGCTGTCGGTGCCGGCCGTCACGCCGTGCAGCGTGGTGGCCCAGTAGGCCACGAAGCTCGTCATGTGGATGTGACGCCACCAGACGCGCGGGATGCGCCGCATCAGCAGGGAGCTGATCTCGACGGCCACGAGGAGGTAGAAGCCCGCGATGCCCAGGGCGACCGCGCCCGGCTTCCAGCTGCCGGCGAAGGGGACCAGGAGGTCGGCGACGCCGAAGTGGGTGTAGTTGTCGGCGACGAGCCCGCCGAGGTGGATGCCCGTGAAGACCACGGCGAGCGCGCCGAGGAACCGGTGGAGGTCCAGGAGCCACTTGGGGGTCGGGTGGCCCTGGAGGACGCGGGTGGTGAGCAGAAGACCCCAGATGACGGCGAGGGCGATGAGCGCCCATGCGGTGATGCCGGTGGATCGGGCGACGTACCAGCCGAGCTTCGGGTCCATGGCGGGGTGCTCCGTCTCAGCTGGTCTTGCTGGCGGTGACGGGTCGGGCCGCGGGCGCGGCCGGCACCGGGATGGGGGTGACGGCCACCGGGGTGAGCGCTTCTCGCCCGTCGGCCAGGACGACCCTCACGACGATGGTCTGTGGTGCCGGCGCGGCGGCCACGGTCGATGCCTTGGCGGTCGTGGTGGTGGTGGTGGCCAGGGCGGCGGTCAGCGCCAGGGCGCCGCTGGCGCTGAGGCCAGCGGCGAGGACACGTCCGCCGATGGCGGCGTGCTGGCGACGTGGGCGGGCGGCCCGCGGGTTGGACTCAGTCATCGCCGTGCCCTTCCTCGCGCTCGCCGGACTCGTGGCCCTGGCCGGTGTCGGTGGGCGCGGGGGCCGCGGCAGCTGCGGCCGGTGCCACGGTGGCGGGAGGGGCGACGACGGCGCCGGTGGCGGGATCGACGTAGACGGTGACCACGGTCGGGGCGCTGGCGCTGGTGGTGAGCGGAGCCGGTCGGAGGTTGCCGACGTTGTCGGAGCGGCTGCCGACGAGGCCGCTGTTGGCGGCGAAGGCGGCGGCGCCGGCGACGAGCGTGACGGTGACGATGGTGGAGGCCAGGAGGGCTTTACGACGGTCCATGAGTTGTTCCTTGGTCGAGGGCTTCTGACATCGACGGTACGGGTGGGACCCGAAGTGCCCGCTGCGACGAAGGTGAGCGCGAGGTAAAGACGCGAGCGTCACCCGGTGAGCGACACGACGGCGTCGATGCCGCCACCCTCGGCTGCTCGGAGCTCGGCGGTCCCGCCCGACGCTTGGGCGAGCTGGGCCACGATGGCCAGACCGAGCCCCGTTCCCCCCGGCGGCGCGTCGGCGGCGCGCCAGAAGCGGTCGAACGCCCGTCGGCGTTGCTCGGGGTCGAGCCCCGGTCCATGGTCGATGACGTGGACCTCCACACCCGCTCCGGCGGACGACGCCTGGGCGACGAGCCGGATCGTCGACCCTTCCGGCGCCACGTCGAGCGCGTTGTCGAGGTAGTTGTCGATGATCTGCTCGAGCGCGCCCGGCACGGCGTTCGCCCGCAGGCCCGCCGGGGCGTCCGTGTCGAGGCGCCGTCCCATCTCCTCGGCCACCGGCGACCAGGCGTCGTGGCGCTCACGGACGACGGAGGCGACGTCGAGCGGTTCGGGCCTGGCTGCCGTGCCGGCGGCGCGGGTGAGGGCGAGGAGCGACTCGCTCAGCCGCCCCAGCCGGCTCGTCTCCGCTCGGGCCGCCGCCAGCCCGGGTTGCAGGTCGGCCGGCGCGGCGGCCTCGAGGTTCTCGAGGCGCAGCCGGAGCGCGGCGAGCGGGGTGCGCAACTGGTGGGCGGCGTCACCGACGAACGCCTGTTGGGAGGCGAGCGTGGCTTCGAGCCGTGCCGCCGTGTCGTTGAGGATGTGGGCGAGCTCGCGGAGCTCGGGTGCGCCGTGGTCGGTGGGGGCGCGCGCGGTCAGGTCGCCGGCGGCCATCCGGCGTGCCGTCCGCTTCAATCGCTCGACGGGCAGCGTGACCTCACGGGCCAGCAGGAGGCCGACCAGCGTGACGGCGACCACCACGACGCCCGAGAGGAGTGCGAGGCGGAACCAGGTGGTGCGCACGCGGGCGTCGAGGGTCGACGATGGGTACGTGATCCTCACGGCTCCGTGGACCGTCCCGCTGGAGGCCACCGGTACGGCGACGTAGACCAGGTCATGACCGAGCGTGTCCGAGCGACGGGTGCCCTCGGCTCGTCCACCGCTCAACGCGATGGCGATCTCGGGCCGGTCCGAGTAGTCGGTGCCGGACGCCCCGGGCACGTCGGAATCCCCCACCACCCGTCCGGTCCGGTCGACGATGACGATTCGTCCACCCGGGTCGCGGGCGTACGCGGTGAGGAGCGGTTCGAGCTCGGGCGGTGCGCCACGCTCGAGCGCATCTTCGGAGAGGTTGACGACGAGCGAGGCGTCGTGCTCGATGTCGCGGAGCAGGTGGTCGCGTTCGCGCAGCGCGAACACGCGCCCGAGGGGGTACACGAGGACCAGCAGCGTGAAGACGGTGATGGTGAGGTAGCTGAGCAGGAGCCGACGCCTCACGCGCCGACCTCGAGCCGGTAGCCGACGCCGCGGATGGTCGTGATCCACTCGGGATGGCCGAGCTTTCGCCGCAGCGCCGAGATGTGGACGTCGAGGGTCTTCGTCGGCCCGAACCAGTGGGCGTCCCACACCTGGTCGATGATGTCCTCTCGCGATCGGACCGCGCCGGGCCGTTCGGCCAGCATCGCCAATAGCGCGTACTCCTTCGGGGTCATGTCGATGTCACGGCCGTCGACGGACACCCGGTGGGCGTCACGGTCGATCGTCATGACGCCGATGCGTTGCACGGTGGTCGGCGGTCCCGCGGCCTGGCCGGTGCGACGGGTGACGGCACCGATGCGCGCCACGAGCTCGCGAAACCCGAACGGCTTCACCAGGTAGTCGTCGGCACCGAGCTCGAGGAGCACGACCCGGTCGATCTCGTCGCCCCGCGCGGTGAGCACGATGATCGGGACGATCGAGGTGGCCCGGATCTGCCGGCACACCTCCTTGCCATCGAGGTCGGGGAGCCCGAGGTCGAGCAGCACGAGATCTGCGTCGGCCGCCTGTTCGACCGCGGTGCGACCGCTCGAGGTGTGCGTCACCGCGAACCCCTGGCGCGCCAAGCCCTCGCGCAGCGACTCGGCGATGCCCAGATCGTCCTCGACGACGAGCACGTTCATGTGGTGCGCCCCCGGCCGGCAGCGACCGCGCCGGCCGGCTGCTTCGCCGCTTCGACAGGTTCGTCCGGTGTGCAGAGCGGCATGGATCCTCCCGCAGGCCGAACCGAGCTCGTCCCACCTAGCCTGCACCGTGTCCCGCCGGGCGGCAGAGGCGATCGTCCCTTTCGACACCGACAAGCGAGCCACCGAATCACGAGGGCACTTGTGCCCTACGGACGCCGCTTCGAACCTGAAAGCATCCGTTGCGTATGACCAGGACCATCCCGGACCATATCGGTGCCGAGCGTCATCTGGGCGGCCGGGCCGCCTGGCTGCGGGCCGCCGTGCTCGGCGCCAACGACGGGCTCATCTCGACGGCGAGCCTCATGGTCGGGGTGGCCGCGGCGACGGGCACCCGATCGGCGATCCTCGTGGCCGGCATCGCCGGGCTGACCGCCGGCGCGTTGTCGATGGCCGCCGGCGAGTACGTCTCGGTCAGCTCTCAACGCGATACCGAGCAGGCCGACCTGGACCGCGAACGAACCGAGCTGGCGACATCGCCCGATGCCGAACTGGCGGAGCTCGGACGCATCTTCGAGAAACGGGGCGTCAGCGCCGACCTGTCCCGCCGCGTGGCCGCCGAGCTCACGGCGATCGACCCGCTCCTCGTGCACGCGCGCGAGGAGCTCGGCATCGATCCCGAGGCGTTGGCGAACCCCGTCCAGGCCTCCATCGTCTCCGCGGTGAGCTTCGTCGCCGGCGCCGTGGTCCCGATCATCGTCGTGGCGGCCGCCCCGGCCGGCGTCCGCGTCATCCTCACCATGGTCATCACACTGGCCGGCCTCGTCGCCCTCGGCACGCTCGGCGCACGGCTGGGCGGCGCACCGCAACGTCGCGCCGCCGTGCGCGTCTTCGTCGGCGGCACCCTGGCGCTGGTCATCTCGCTCGGGATCGGCAAGCTCACCGGCAGCGTGGTGTGAGCGCGCCGAACGGCGCCGCAGCGGTTCACGAGCGACGCTGGACGGCCATGGGCTCCGACGCCCATCTCGTCGTGGTCGGCGGAGCCCCGCAACTCGTCGATGTCGCCCAGGAACGGATCGAACAACTCGAGGATCGCTGGAGCCGGTTCCGCACCGACAGCGAGATCAGCGACCTCAACCGCGGGGCCGGCCATCCCGTCGTCGTCAGCGCGGACACGGCGCTGCTCGTCGTTCGATCGATCGAGGCGTGGCGGCTGACCGGTGGCAGCTTCGACCCCACGGTGCTCGGCGCGGTGCTGCGGGCGGGTTACGACCGCAGCTTCGCCCAGCTCGGCGCGCGCGGCCACGCGCCCGTCAGCGACCTGCTGCTCGGTTGCACCGACATCATCGTCGAAGCCGGCGCGGTCCAGTTGCCCGCCGGAACCGGATTCGACCCTGGCGGCATCGGCAAGGGCCTGGCCGCCGACCTCGTCGCCGTCGAGACCATGGACGCGGGAGCCGACGGCGTCTGCGTCAACCTGGGGGGCGATCTCCGCGTCCTGGGATCCGGTCCGGGTGATGACGCCTGGACGATCGCGATCGAGCAGCCCCGACTCGCCCGGCCCCTCGCGCTGCTCGGGCTCTCGGGCGGTGCGGTGGCGACCTCGACGACGCTGCGGCGGCGCTGGACCATCGGCGGAACGACCCGGCACCACCTGATCGACCCGACCACCGGGGAACCCTCGA